>NZ_JASDCW010000050.1:0-8381 GCF_030407685.1 Planococcus sp. APC 3906
TAAATAGTTTGATTTGTAAAGGATAATCTAAGTAACATTGCTGTTGATAATTAAAATCTCTTTTTAATATAAAAAGAAGCCTCTCATTTTACTGAAAGGCTTCTCTTTAAACTATAAATCATTATTTATTCAACTAGAAATATCTTACTGGCTCTATTTCCAGTTTATCAACCAGAACCCCCAGAGTTGTTCATTATGCAAAAAGACTATTTCCGTTTCTTCATGCTATCAATCGCTGCACCTATAACCAGTCCAACTCCGGTTCCTACCCCAGCCCAAATAACATTTCCCGTAATGATAAGACTTAAGGCTGCACCGATTGCAGTTCCGAATATCAAACCCAAACCGGTAAATGGAATTTTTGAGTAGTCGTAATTGTTTTTCTTGTCCATTCAACTGATCCTCCCCTTTAAGTTAAACTTTGTTCTCATATTACTTCAGTTCGATGTGATTACAATCATGGTTTATAGAATAGAAGTGTATACAAAGCGAATTCTTTCCTTTGCGCCCCCGCGTCAGCCAAGAAATCGGCGAAAAGAATTTGAGGCGATTTCTTTGCGTCGAAGCTAGCGAAGCGATGCAGACGCAATGTTTTTAACCATTCTTAAATTGTGCTACGCATCTGACACCTTGGCGCGATGATGCTACGAAAAGCAGCCTCCAGTATATTTACCGGAGGCTGCTTTAGGTCATTCACTATAAAAATTTTATTCCACCAACTGATGATCCTTCACAGGTTCAATCCCTAGGCCATCCAATTGCACCCACAGGCTCTCCAACGCTTTTGCTTTGTCGAAGTAAAACTCCCTGCCGCGCACACGCCAGAATTTCCAGCCGGAGCGTTCTAACGATTCCTGGCGCTTCATGTCTTCTTCGAATTTTTCCGGGCCGTGCCATCTTTCGCCGTCGCATTCAACGGCTAAACGGTCGCGCAAGCCTTCGACGACCATGTCGATGCGGTATTGGCCGACTTTGACTTGCGGCGTCACTTTATAGCCTTTGGCCAGCAACATGCGGAGAACGTCGACTTCAAACGGCGAGTCGCAAAGTTCTTCGAGGTTTAAGGCTTCTGTATTGATTCGTGTCGGGTTTTGGCAATAGCTCAACAAGCGGTAGCGCAGATCTTCGGAGTTCAGCTCTTCCAGATCAACTGAATGGTAAAGCCTCATCTGGTTTTTCGCCCGGCTCGCCGCGACGTTGAAGCGCTGCTTGTCGGACGTTTTCGTCAGCGACATGAATCGGCGGTTCGGCGCTGTGACCATCGACAGGAAGATGATGTCCCGCTCGTCGCCTTGCAGCGTATACGGATTGCCGCAGATGATTTTCCGCTCCACGAATTCGCGGTCGCCGATTTCCTGGCGGATGCGGGATTCCAGCAATTTATGCTGGTCTTGGCCAAGCAGCGTGATGACGCCGAATGTCTGCCCTTTTAGTTTCGGATTTTGAACCATATCCGCCATATCGGCAACGATGGCGTCGATTTCGGCTTCGTTGACATCTCGGCGGTCATCGATATATCCGTCGTTGACTTTGATCGCCGTCACCGGCGGATCGATTTTGTCTTCATCAAGCGGCAAACGCAGCGGAATCATTTCGCCGCCATAGCTCATATCATTCGAGAATTGGATGATTTCCGGCACACAGCGGAAATGCTCCCGCAGCATCAATTTGCCTTCTTTCGGGAAGGTCTGTTCCGCGATTTCGTATAGCGACAGGTTGCCGTCGAAAAGATCGGCGTTCGGGATGCCTTTCAAATGGCGGCGCACCAATTCCAATACGTCGTCTTGCTTCGTGCCGATCGATTGCGGGCTGATTTGTTCGTCATCGCCGACGACGACGATTTTCTTGCCACGCAGCAGTACGTTGATGGCGAACAAATCGCATTGGCTGCTTTCATCAAAGATGATGACATCGAATTTTTCATTGGTCACGGGGAAGTTTTCCAGCACTTGGCTGATTGGCATGATCCACACCGGAATCGCGCTTTGTGCGGTTTTCATTTCTTCTCTGGCGCCTTGCAGGTTGCGCTGTGCCGATTTCCCGCTGCCTTTGCCGAAGCGTTTGATATAGGTTTTCCAGGCAGACAATGCCCGTTTTTCTTCATCGGTGATGCGGTTGACTTGGTTTTTCCAAGTGGACGCACTGACGATTGCACGGATCAAGCGTTTTTGTTCGACGTGTTCTTCTTCCAGCTGTTTTTTCAGGAGCGTCGTATTCGTATCTTTCGTTTCATCAAGCCACGTCTGCAATTTTTTCAGTTCAAACGCGTCTCTATGCTGTTCGGGAAAGTCCAGTTCTGAGCCGGCCGTCATTTCAAGCAGCTTTGCTGTCTGCGGCAAAATCTCGCTGAACTCTTCATGCAATTGATAGAAACGGCTCGCTTTGGCTTTTGTTTTATGCAAGGCCTCGAGCTTGTTCAACAACTGCGTCCATTGCAACAGGTTTTGCTCCTGATAGGCTTGGACAAAATCCCGCGCAATCGGATGCATGTTTTCGCTGGCGCTTAGCGCTGTTAATTGGGCCAGTTCCTGTTTAAACTGCGCTTCCCATTTCAAGTACTCGATCCGTTTTTGCACCGCTGCCAAGTCGCTGATTGTCTGCTTGATTTCATCCATTGAATAGAGGTTGATGTTCCTCATGCCGAACGGCGTCATTTTCTTATTCGTGTTTTGTGCTGCATCCACCGCTTTCAAGACCAGTTGCAATTCGTTCAAGCGCTCACTCAAAAGATGCGGAAAGCGCTTTTCGTTTTCGTCGATCACGCTGTGGCCGATGTCTTCCATATTGCCATTGAACAGGCGGGCTGCTTCTTTTTTGACCCACTCGTATTCCACATGCGTATCCAGCACCTCGATGTCTTGCAGCGTCTTAACGGGTTCGCCGTTCAGGACGGGCTCTTCAAACAAATATTTCGCCTGTCTCCCTTTCATCATGAAGAATACGAAGTTGGGCTTTTTGCCATTTTGCAGCGGTTCTTTTGCGATCGCCAAGTCGCTTTTCAAGTCCTCGCTGCTTTTTTCCGGCAAGTTGATCGTATGGGTGATGAGAATATGATACGCCGCAAATAAACGGTCGGCTGCACCTGCTAATTTGTCGGCCAATGTCCGCCAGCGTTCTTCTCGGTGGCCGCCGGCACGGCAATCATCAATCATGGACTGGTAGACTTTGTTTTCCAGCACCCCCGACATGCCGAGAAGTTCATTCAGCTCGTTTTGCAGCGCTTTGATTTTATTCTCGTCCATTGGCAGCCCGTATTTCTGCAAGACGGCTTTGCCTTCTTCATTCGCTTCCTTCAAGCTGTTTTCGCTTTCCATGAACGCCGCAAAAGAAGGTGCGTTTTGAAGGTCCTTTTCCACTTTCGGCAAATGAAGATCGCGCAGAAGAAGCTCTTCTTGGGTAGTTTCGCTTTTCAGCTGCCACAATTCTTTGAACGAAGCGTGGTTCAGCGGAAATTCAGCGTCTAATGCCACGTTGTCTTGAATCCAGCTGTAATGGACATCGGATTCCGACAGGCGTTTGGCGACGTCGTATTTGAACAGTTTTTCTCCTTTGAATTGGAGGACTGTGCCTTCTTTTTCCGCGTATTCCTTGAGCAGGTTTTTCAAACGGGCTTCTTCGCGCTTGCTGCGGTTCAACGCGTCTTTATCGCGTTCGATTTCCCGTTCCAGCCTTGGGACATCCAGTTCACCCAGCTTTTCGCCGATGACGCGGATCGATTGCTCGATTTCCTGCAGCGACTCGCGCCCGCCGCCAAGAACCGGTACGCATAAATCGCGGATTTCCTGAGGAATCTTGTTTTTTAAGACTCTTAATGGACTTTCTTTTTGGCTCGTGATTAAAATCTTTTTCCCTTCCGATAAAAAGTGGGAAACCAGATTCGCAATCGGATGGGTTTTCCCTGTTCCAGGAGGCCCTTGTACCGTTACGCCTTGATGGCGCGAAACGCGCTGGATGATGGCTTTTTGCTGCTCGTTCGACTCAAGCGGGAAATACAGGTTATTGTCGCTGGCCGCTCCGCCGTTTGAAAGAGCTCCATTTTCTTCAACGGCCGTGTTTTTGATGGGTTCCCCGATAATGGCAGACACGGTATCGGATAATTCCAAGTCGCCGGTCGAAATGCCATCGATGATCCCTGCCAGGTCATCTCTTAGTACCCGAGCATTTTTTATGCGCAGCGACAGCATTTCGTGCTTATATATCACCGGATCTTCGTCAGGAACTTTCGCTGACTGCTCCGCAACATAGTTGCCGTTGGCGTCGAATGTTTGGACAAACTGCGTGAAGAAATCGGAGAAATCTTCTGTAATTTCCCGTGCCTGGACGTCACGCCATAATTGATTGATGGGATTGATGTTCGGTATGGAAATTCCGGAGAAGATTTCCCGCTCGACGGCAGTTTCCAAGTCGACCAATTTCACGGCAATTACGCCTTTAGACGCGTCCAATTCTAGTTCGGCTTTGCTCGTTAAAAATGGCGAACGAATGATTCCGATTTTCGGATCGGGATGATGCCAGACAAAAAGGCCCGTCCCATAGACAAATTCCAGCGCTTCGCCTTCTTTTTCAAAACGCGAAAAAAGCTCGAAGAAGTCTTCGTATGTGTCGAGAGTATGCTTTTTGTTTTTAATGTTGCCGGCCCATTCTTTCCACAGGGGCACCCATTGCTCAAAAGCCGCCAGCCGCTGTGCGTCATCGATGAAATACTCTTTTTTCTGTTCGCCATCTCCCAAGTCTTCCGTCTTCATCGTTATGTAGGACGGGACAGCCGTCTCTTTCTTCGGGTCAAAATTGAGCCACTCTTTGAAGCTTGGTTTAGGGGCGGGCGGCACCAATTCCGCTTTGGTGATTGTGGGCCTGTGGATCTCCACGAGGTTTTCGCTATTGTGGCAGTTTCCTATTGTAAAACAGCCGTCCAATTTGTCCAAGTCTTCGAGCTGCCAATTCTTCTCGTAATCCGTATAATCCCTTACCACTTTGCCGACCAGGTTGTTCAATGCCAGCATATATTCAAAAAAGTTCTTTGCTTTATCGTTCGCTGAAATGGCTTCCATGAGATGCACCTCTTTTGCTAGATTCAATTTTTTTATGATTTTTTGCTTTATCTAAAATAAAGATAATCCTAACTAAAACCGCTTCGACCGCTTTGGGCATGGCTCCCGCAATAAGCCGGGAAAGAACACCCGTCTTATTGCTAAAACCCTTCTGCTTCTGCATCGCTGCGCTAGCTTCGAAGCAAAGGAAATGGTCCAAATTCCATTTGGCCATTTCCTTGCCTAGCCCCTTGACGCGCCGGCGCTGGATAAGCTCTAAAAAATATAAAGCTCTACTCCTGTAGCGCTTTGCGCTTCGTCCAATGTCTTGCCCGCGGCAAGCGAGGTAGTTTTGCGGAGTATCTATAAGAATAATCATTAACCAACTCTTATAGTAATCTATTGATACTGGCACCATAAATAATCTTCTTTTATTCCCTAATACTACCAACAAAGCGGGCACTAAACAATACTGCGCCTAGGCCACCTTTACGTTCCTTTTTCTTCCTGCTTCACAATATTCATCAAAAAAATACCGAATTTTAGTTGTATTTAATTATTTTCCCCTGTACAATGTCTAAAGAGGAGATGAATACTATGATAGAAGATTTTAAGAAATTTGCGTTAAAGGGCAATGTGCTTGATTTGGCCATTGCGGTCGTAATTGGTGCCGCTTTCGGTAAAATCATCACGTCGCTTGTAAATGACATCATTATGCCAGCGTTGGGAATCCTGCTTGGCGGTTTCAGTGTTGAAGACTGGTCTTATACCTTTAATGGTGCAGTACTGCGATATGGCGCATTTGCGCAATCGATCATCGATTTCACAATTATCGCGTTTTCAATTTTCATGGTCATCCGTCTTTTCACTTCAATGAAGCGCAAAAAAGATGTACCCGCTGAAGAAGAGCCTGAAGTACTGGATAAAAAAGAAGAGTTGCTTCTTGAAATCCGCGACTTGCTGGCAAAAGAAAAAACTGGCTTGTAAGCCAAACAACACAAAAAAGCTGCCGATCCATTTGGGATCGGCAGCTTTTTCGGTTGTTCAAGAATATCAATTTCAGTCCAGCTGTTTCGCTATGTCGTCGACGATCGTATCAATCGGCACATCGATGTAGCCATCGTAAGTTTCGGCGATTTCGCCGTTGCCGTCCATCAAATAGAAGGTCGTGCCGTGGACCACTTGGTCGCTGTTCGGATCATCTTTGACGAACGCCTGGAAATTGTCTTTCGCGAATTCCGCGATTTCCGGCTGGGTATAGCCCGTCAGCAAATTCCATTTCGATTCATCGGCAACCGAATACTTTGCCAAGTATTCCTGCATTTTCTCCGGCGTATCCGATACCGGGTCTACGCTGAACGTGACAATCCGGTAGTCTTCGATGCCTTGGTCGATCAATTTTTCCTGGATCGACGCCAAATTGGCGGTCATTGGCGGGCACACGGTATCGCAATTGGTGAAGACAAAAGCAGCGATCCACGGTTCGCCTTTGAGGCTGTCGTTCGTCACCGTTTCGCCGCGCTGGTTCGTATATGAGAAGTCTTCGATCGTTTCATTGCCGCAGGCCGACAATAACAGCAGCACTGCGATGGCCAAAAGAGCCATTCTTTTTTTCATGCGGTCTCCTCCGTCCTGTCCCCACCATTTTAGCGAATCCAGCAACAGGGTTCAATCGTCGCGCGCCGGACTTTCCGACAAAACCGTGACATCAGGAAACTTTCATCGTGATCAACGCGTCATGGATCGCCACAAGTTTCGACTCCACCCGGTGCATCAAGTAAAAAGATACAAATATCGGGAATCCCACTTCTTGGATCAATCGCATCCACTCATCCATCCTTCTCCCCCCGCTTCCATCAGAAAAGCCCTCCCTTGCAGGAGAGCCGATTCTGTTTAATATGCTGTTTTAGACTTCGTAGTCAAAGATGTTGCGTTCCACGATGCGCGCCGCTTTCGCAAGCGCCAATGCCGAACCTTGCACGTGGAAAATGTTCTGTTCAATGATGGTCTGCATACCGGTTTGGAGCTCCAGCTGCGTCAGATCTTCCCGCGGGTCTTCAACCGACAAAGTCACGTCTTTGCCAGCCCCCGTCTCAAAAATCAATTCCAATGTTTTCGCCATTTCCGTTTCCCCCTTTTAAATTATTAAGCGTAAATGTTCTGGGCCGTCTGCTTTTCCAGGAACATCAACGGCTTTGTGCCGAATCCTGTTAAGACGGTAACCGCTGCCAAAATTTCATTGGCACCTGCTGCGTCTGTTACGTTGTGGTACGCTTTCACTTTCTTGACCGTTTTCCCTTCGCCGTCCACGCCGTTGTCCAGCGTGCAACGGATGCTTGCGCTCTTGAATTCTCCTACTGCCATGTCAATCACCTCCTTTCATTCGCTATATAGACACAAATGCGAAAAGAGGACACCTTTTTAATGAATTTTTTCAGAAAGCCTTCTATAATGAAATTAGGTACGAATAAAAGAGGTGAACAAAGTGGCACTAGATGGCTGGTTTTTATGGTTTATCCTTTTTTGGGTCGTGGTGCTCGTCGGATTGTTTGCGATAGGCGGCTATTTCATGTTCCGCAAATTCCTCAAGTCCATGCCGAAAAGTGATGGACTGTCGGATTTAAATTGGGAAGAATATTATGTCGACAAAACCATACATTTATGGGGTTCCGAAGAAAAAGCATTATTGAACGAATTGGTGCAGCCAGTTCCGGATCTGTTCCGCCCCGTGGCGAAACAGAAAATCGCCGGACGCATCGGGCAAATCCTGCTGGATGAGAAAGCGAAATCAATCCAGCTCGAACACATCATCCGAGGCTATATCCTGGCAACACCCAAACGCGACCACAAATTTCTGCGTAAAAAACTAGCAGAAATGAAGATTGACGTTAACCCATACGAGCAATATTTCGAACGCTAAAAAGCTGTTCCTCATCGAGGGACAGCTTTTTTAGATTTTTTTAATAGCCGATATTCCGCAAAACAGCCGCGAAGGCATGGACCCAAGTATTGGGGCAATGCCTTTGCGACGAAGCACGAAGTGCTGCAGGAGCACATATTTTTTGCCGCGGGCGAGCGCCAAGCCTCCTCAGCCCGCTATCGCGTGCTTCCGGGGTCTCGGCTGTCTCGCTATCCCGCAGGCAAGACTTACCCGAAGCTAGCGAGGTCAATTCTTTGCGACGAAGTGCGCAGCACTGCAGGAGCAGTACGTTTTTCTCCGCTCTTTTGCACCATATCTAGAGAACAAAACCAAGGGCAGTAATTGTATGATTCTTGTTCTTTTATAGAAGAACTGTTTTGATACTAAGAGATACCTTTGAATGAAGCGGAAGGTGGCGACTCCTGCGGAAT
>NZ_JASDCW010000051.1:0-7664 GCF_030407685.1 Planococcus sp. APC 3906
ATGGCTCATTATGATTATCTATTCGACAGGATATATACTATTTTTAATATTTAAATACAGAGATTTAACAAACACGTTTCTAAATCTGAAGGCTTTGATAACAAAAGGGTAAGTCAAAAGATTAATTAAAAGGAGGGCAATTAAGTGAAAGGAATTATCTTAGCAGGTGGAAGTGGAACAAGACTTTATCCACTTACAAAAACAATTTCAAAGCAATTATTACCAATCTATGATAAACCCATGATTTATTATCCCCTATCAGTACTTATGCTAGCAGGTATAAAAGATATACTTATAATTTCAACTCCTCAAGACACACCAAGGTTTGAGCAACTTTTAGGGGATGGGGGCGAACTTGGCATAAATATTGAATACGCAATACAACATTCTCCTGATGGGTTAGCCCAAGCTTTTCTAATTGGTGAAGAATTTATTGGAAAAGATAGTGTTGCATTGGTCTTGGGCGACAACATATTTTATGGGCATGGATTTACAAAGTTATTAGAAAAGGCTTCCTCAAGAGAAAGTGGTGCTACAGTATTTGGTTACAACGTGAAGGATCCAGAACGATTTGGAGTCGTTGAATTCGATTTATATGGAAAAGCAGTTTCTATAGAAGAAAAACCAGCAACACCTAAATCTACTTATGCCGTTACAGGACTATACTTTTATGATAAAAGAATTGTTGATATTGCTAAGCAAATTAAACCTTCAGAGCGGGGAGAGTTGGAAATTACAGATATAAATAAAGCCTACCTAGCTCTTGGAGAGTTAAATGTGGAACTACTAGGCCGTGGTTTCGCGTGGTTAGATACGGGCACACATGAGTCATTATTAGAAGCCTCTACTTATATTGAAACTGTTGAAAAACGTCAAAGTCTTAAAGTTGCTTGCTTAGAAGAAATTGCCTATAGAAAAGGGTACATAAATAAGACTCAATTATTAACACTGGCTGAGCCTCTGAAAAAGAACGAATATGGACAATACCTTATTAGATTAGCTCATCAAAACATTGAAATAATGGAAAAAGAAGAGGTGCTTGGATGAACTTCCTTGAAACTAAATTAAGTGGGGTATATATCTTAGAACCAACGGTTCATGGCGATCACCGGGGCTGGTTTATGGAAACTCACAGTAATGAGCAATTTAAAGAAGCAGGTCTAGGATTGGCTTTTGTCCAAGAAAATCACTCGTTTTCTGCTTCAAAAGGCACTTTAAGAGGCTTGCATTATCAACTAAGTCCTAAGGCACAAACTAAGTTAGTACGCTGTACAAAAGGTGCTATTTATGATGTAGCCGTCGATATACGAAAAGGCAGTCCCACTTTTGGTGATTGGTTTGGTCTGGAGTTATCAGCTGAAAACAAGAAACAATTGCTCGTGCCAAAAGGTTTTGCCCATGGGTTTATGACGATAACTGATGATGTTGAAGTCCAGTATAAAGTTGATGAACTATATTCACCCGAAAATGATAGAGGCATCATCTGGAATGACCCTGAAATTGGTATTGAATGGCCAATTGATATCAAGCCAATACTATCTCAAAAAGATGAAAAGGCACCTTTATTGGAGGACACTGAAAACAACTTCGCATTTGGTGAAGAGGTATGAAAGTTTTAGTTACTGGAGTCAACGGACAGCTGGGATTTGATGTTGTACGTCGAGGCATTGAAAAAGGATTAGATATTACCGGCATAGGCAGGGCTGATCTAAACATTACGGATGAACAAGCTGTGCGAGACTACGTTGACATGATTAAACCTTCAGCGATTATTCATTGTGCGGCATATACTGCGGTAGATAGAGCAGAGGATGACAAAGGAAATTGCTGGGATGTAAATGTAGAAGGAACCAAATATTTAGCTGCTGCTGCAAAAAACGTAGGTGTAAAATTCCTCTATGTAAGTACCGATTACGTATTTGATGGAACTGGGGAAAGCCCATTTTTGGAAACGGATTTGCCAAATCCAGTAGGCATATACGGTGCTACAAAATATGAAGCTGAAAGACAAGTTCAAGATTTAGTCGAAGAGCATTTTATTGTTCGAATTTCATGGGTTTTTGGTATCAATGGAAATAATTTCATCAAGACGATGCTTAAGCTCGCAGAAAGCCGAAAAGAACTTAATGTCGTAGGAGATCAAATCGGCTCCCCTACTTATACATATGATGTAGCAGATTTGATGTTGGAAATGGTTCAAGGAGAAGAATATGGAATATATCATGCTTCTAATGAAGGGTTTTGCAGTTGGGCAGAGTTTTCTATAGAAATATTCAAACAAGCTGAATTAGATATGAAAGTTCATTCGATTTCTACTGAAGAATACCCAACCAGAGCGGTGCGTCCAAAAAATTCAAGGATGTCGAAAGAAAAATTGACTGCAAAAGGATTCGATTTACTTCCACCTTGGCAGGACGCTGTTAAGCGATACCTAAATGAACTGATTGAAGAGGTGAAATAAATGGAACGTAAAAAAATACTTGTTACAGGCGGAGCTGGTTTTATTGGCGGAAACTTTGTTCAATATATGGTGGGAAAATATCCAAACTACGATATTTACAATCTAGATTTACTTACATATGCTGGGGACTTAACGAAGCACAAAGAAATAGAAGAACTAGCCAATTATCATTTTTTGAAAGCGGATATTGCTGATAGAGAAGCTATAGATGTTTTATTTGCAGAGTACAATTTTGACTTTGTTGTTCATTTTGCAGCAGAAAGCCATGTGGATCGTTCAATTACTGATCCCGGCATATTTGTGCAGACTAACGTAGTAGGTACGCAAGTTTTATTAGATGCCGCTAAGCAATTCGGCATTACGAAATTTGTACATGTATCTACTGACGAAGTATATGGAGACCTTGAATTTGATCCAAGAACGTTCTTTACAGAAGATACTCCATTGCAGCCAAATAGCCCTTATAGTGCAAGCAAAGCTTCGTCAGATTTGTTAGTGCGGGCGTATCATGAAACGTTTGGTTTGCCGGTTAACATTACACGGTGCTCCAATAATTACGGACCTTATCACTTCCCAGAAAAACTGATTCCTTTAACTATTTCGCGTGTATTGAATGGTCAAAAAGTTCCCGTATATGGCGATGGCAAGAACGTACGCGATTGGTTGCATGTACTGGATCATTGCAGTGCAATTGACTTAGTAATGCACGAGGGAGC
Source organism: Planococcus sp. APC 3906 (assembly GCF_030407685.1). Taxonomy (NCBI): domain Bacteria; kingdom Bacillati; phylum Bacillota; class Bacilli; order Caryophanales; family Caryophanaceae; genus Planococcus; species Planococcus sp. APC 3906. The sequence goes on from NZ_JASDCW010000051.1 coordinate 3,178, forward strand.
CATCGGAGAAGTGTACAATGTTGGTGGCCACAATGAACGGACGAATCTTGAGGTTGTTAAAACTATCATTGAAACTTTAAACAAATCAAATGATCTTATTGAATATGTTACGGATCGTTTAGGGCATGATAAACGTTATGCTATCGATCCGACAAAACTTGAGCAACTTGGGTGGAAGCCTGAATATACATTTGGAACAGGAATTGCACAGACTATTCAATGGTACATTGATAATAAAAAATGGTGGGAACAAATTATAACAGGCGAGTACCAAAAGTATTTTGAAAAGCAGTATAGTAACTAATATTCTTACCTTGGTCCATTAGAGGTATTGAAATTGAGGGATTAAAATGTGCAAAATAGCAGTAGCTGGTACAGGATACGTCGGTTTAGTTGCTGGCGTTTGTTTCGCAGAAATGGGCCATCAAGTAACGTGCGTTGATATTGATGAAGCTAAAGTGAAAATGATGCAATCGGGAGTTTCTCCGATTTACGAAGATGGCCTGGAAGAGTTAATGAAGAAGAATTATGATGCTGGAAGAATCGACTATACAACTAATTACAAAGCTGCTTATAAAAACGCTGATGCCGTATTTATCGGTGTGGGAACTCCAGAAAATGAAGACGGATCTGCTAATCTTTCATACATAGCGACTGTTGCCCGTCAAATTGCGGAGAACGTAGAAAAGGATTGTTTGATTGTTGTAAAATCGACAGTCCCTGTTGGAACGAATGATAAAGTCGAACAGTTCATCAACGATTTTCTCATAAATGACGTACGAGTAGAAGTAGCCTCAAACCCTGAGTTTTTGGCTCAAGGATCTGCTGTCCATGATACATTGTTTGCAAAGCGAATCATTATCGGGACTGAAAGTGAATGGGCAGAAAATCTATTGAAAGAAATTTATGAACCATTCAATTTACCAGTTGTAGCTGTTAATCGTCGCTCGGCTGAAATGATCAAATATGCTTCTAATGATTTCTTAGCGTTAAAGATATCCTATATGAACGATATTGCTAACCTTTGTGAATTGGTTGGTGCTGACGTGCAAGATGTTGCACAAGGTATGAGTTTCGATGACCGTATCGGCAGCAAGTTCTTGAACGCAGGTATCGGTTATGGCGGATCATGTTTTCCGAAAGACACGAAAGCATTAGACTATTTAGCGACACAAAATGGCTACGAGCTGAAAACGATTAAAGCTGCGATTGAAGTTAACAAAGACCAAAAGACTTTGTTATATAAGAAAGCCAGCAACCGTTTAATTACGTTTAACGGATTGAAGGTAGCTGTTCTTGGATTGACTTTCAAACCAGGAACCGATGATTTGAGAGAAGCTCCATCATTGGAAAATATCCCTCTATTATTGTCCCAAGGTGCAGATATTCATGCATTTGATCCCGTAGGAGCAGATAACTTCGCGAAAGTATATCCAGAAGGAACAAACGGGAAAGGATCTATCACCTATGTGCAAAGTCCAGAAGAAGCTTTAAAAGATGCTAACGTGTGCTTTATCTTCACAGAATGGGGAGAAGTAAAAGCAGTTCAACCCGAAACGTTCAAATTATTGATGAGAACACCATTAGTTTATGATGGCAGAAACCTTCATGAAGTTGCACGTATGGAGAAGTCAGGGGTCGAGTATTATTCAGTTGGCCGTGCGCCTGCTAACAAGAATGGTTTGAAGGAGTTGAAGAAAGTTGAGTTACAAGCTTCTCGATTCTGATAAGACTTACTTAATTACAGGGGCAGCTGGCTTTATCGGTTTTTATCTTGCTAAAGGATTGTTGGCTAAAGGCGCAAAAGTGGTCGGCATCGACAACCTTAATGAGTATTATGACGTCAATCTCAAACACGAACGTTTGAAGCAATTATCTCCTTTTGCGGATTTTACTTTTATAGAAGGCGATATTTCAGACAAGCAATTAATCGATGGTCTCTTTATGGAATACAAACCGAATATCGTTGTGAATCTGGCTGCACAAGCCGGAGTTCGCTATTCTATCGAGAATCCAGATGTTTATATTCAAAGTAATGTTATTGGTTTTTACAACATCCTTGAAGCCTGCCGTTTCCATCCGGTAGACCATTTGCTTTATGCGTCATCAAGCTCAGTGTATGGGGCTAACAAAAAAGTTCCTTTTGAAGAAACGGATTTTGTTGATAATCCGGTATCCTTGTATGCTTCGACAAAAAAATCAAATGAGCTGATGGCTCATACATACAGCCATTTATACAAGATTCCAGCTACGGGTCTGCGGTTCTTTACTGTTTATGGACCAATGGGCCGACCGGATATGGCATACTTCGGATTTACGGATAAATTCTTTGCGGATGATGAAATCAAGATTTTCAATAACGGTGATTTTGACAATGATCTCTATCGCGACTTTACTTATATAGATGACATTGTTGAAGGCATTACACGGCTATTGCCTAACCCGCCTGCAGGAACGGATGAAGTTTGCCACAAGATTTTTAATATCGGAAATAGTAATCCGGAAAAGCTGATGGTTTTCATCGAAACCCTTGAGAAATGCTTAAGCAATACTTTGGGCAGAAAAGTAGAGTTCAACAAGAAATTCGAACCTATTAAACCTGGAGACGTGCCAGCAACTTATGCTTCAACGAAAAGATTGGAAGAAGCAGTCGGTTTTAAACCCGAAACTTCTATTGAAGATGGACTGCAGCAATTTGTCGATTGGTATTGTAAGTATTATCAAGTGACTGAAAAGTTGAAAGTATAATCTGAAAAAGCTAATTGTGAGAGTTCAGCTTTCGCAATTAGCTTTTTCTCTTTACCTTATAAACTTATATAACTATAGAAATTCTACAATTTGTAAATTTGGCTGAGATAATCTATTTTTCAAGTTTATAAATATGCTATAATTATTTTATTAAATGTAAATATATGTAGTTTAAATGTTGATATAAGACTATATGAGTAATTTCAAATTTAAGAAGAAGGTGAAAGAATGCAAGTGAAAAAAGCAATAATTCCAGCTGCAGGTCTGGGAACTCGTTTCCTGCCAGCAACTAAAGCGATGCCAAAAGAAATGCTGCCAATCGTAGACAAACCAACAATTCAATACATAGTCGAAGAAGCGATTGCTTCTGGTATTGAAGATATTATTATTGTTACTGGTAAAGGCAAACGTGCGATTGAAGACCACTTTGATCACGCATTTGAACTAGAAGAAACATTGCGGGAAAAAGGCAAGACAGACATGCTGGATTCCGTTTTAAAAACATCGAAAGTCGAAATTCATTACATTCGCCAAAAGCAGCCACTTGGCTTAGGACATGCCATTTGGTCAGCTCGTAAATTCATCGGTGATGAACCGTTTGCTGTGCTATTAGGCGATGACATCGTAGAAAATGACGAGCCATGTTTGGCACAATTGATGCATCAGTATGAACAGACAGGCAATAGTGTAATTGGTGTTCAGCAAGTGGCATCTAAAGACACTCACCGCTATGGAATCATTGATCCTATTTCAGTCGAAGGCAAGCTAATTGGTGTCAACCGCTTTGTCGAAAAACCTGCAGCTGGAACAGCCCCTTCAAACTATGCGATTATGGGGAGATATATTTTAACTCCAGAAATTTTTGATTTCTTAGGAGAGCATCTCCTGGGTGCAGGTGGAGAAATTCAGCTTACTGATGCTATCCAGAAATTGAATGAGATCCAATCTGTATATGCTTATGAATTCGAAGGAAGACGGTTTGACGTCGGCGAGAAGTTCGGGTTTATTGAGACGACGATCGAGTTTGCTTTGAAGCGTCCTGAGTTGCGAGAGCAGTTGTTGGAGTTGTTTGAAAAGAAATTGCAGGAATCGTATTCTAATAAGAAGTAAAACCGAAGGATAACTTTAACTAGTTATCCTTTTTTGTAGCCGAAAGAAATAAATAGGGAATTCAGTTACCTAATAATAAGAATAGAAAGGGGATATCAATGAACTTATTTATTATCAATACAAATAAGCAATCAGATAGCCGCTACGAAAATGAAATGATAGCGGAACGAAAATGCGCAGCGTATAGATTAACAAAAGAAGTGATAGAAAAGATTCAAAAAGACGATAAAGTTTTGCTTTACAGTAATGAGGTTGGAATAATTGCAAGAGGCGTAGCAGAGGGAAGTTGTTATTGACGCCTGATTTTGTCTAGAAACTGACGGTTCTTTTTGTCCCAAACCTGACGGTTTCTTTGTCCAAATGAATAGAGAAAAACGAGGGGGAACTAAGCCAGTTCTCCCTCGATCACTTTCTTCACCATCCGGTCGTCGATGATGCGATTTCCATTCTGCGCCGCAAACAACAGGCAATGCGTTGCGAGCTTATTGATCAGGCGCGATGCGCCGCTTGAATAGCTGAACACCTCATCAATCGCAGATTCGCTGAAAATGTCGCGCCCGACGCCTGCGTAAGCGAGATGTTGGTTCATGTATCGTTCGGTCTCTGCACGGTCAAGATGATGCAGCCGA
>NZ_JASDCW010000052.1:0-7135 GCF_030407685.1 Planococcus sp. APC 3906
AATTAATACTAAATTAACAAAACAGTTATACAATAAAAGAGGGCTTGAATAGCCTTGGAAAAATGGAAAAGGGGTTGGAAGATGAAGAACACAGTACGGCTTTCATTGATTTTTGCATTTATCATTTCTTTTATGGCACCTGGTATTGAAACAGGGCAAACAGCACATGCAGCAACGGCGAGCACGATAGCAATCAATGAAATCGCCTGGATGGGCACAAGCTACAGCTACAATAGCGAATGGATTGAATTACATAATACGACGAATTCAGCGGTGGATGTGAACGGATGGACTTTGAAAGCCGCCGACAACAGCCCTGCAATCAGCCTCTCCGGCACCATAGCGGCAGGTGGTTATTATTTATTGGAAAGAACCAGTGACAGCTCCGTCCCGGGCATTGCTGCTGACCTGATTTATACAGGCTCTCTGGAAAATAGTGATGAGGCTCTTGAACTGAGAGATTCTTCTGGTGCCTTGATTGACAGCGCAGACTCTTGGTATGCAGGAGATAACACAGCAAAAGCAAGCATGGAACGGGTCGATCCGCTTGTGGCCGGCACGGAAGCTACTAACTGGGTTGATTCTGCCAAAACTTACGATGGCGGAAACGGCACGCCGCGTGCAGTTAACTCAAAAGTGAAAGGCTGTACCGATAAAACGGAACAATTGAATAACGTTTCGGAAGCGGAAGGTGCAATTAATGTGTACTTTAACAAATGTGCCGATACTACATACGCAAGTTCAGGAAACGCAGCAAACTATAACGTGAATCTGGAAACGCGGCTCATCAACCGCTTGAATCAGGCGACGACAAGCATCGATTTTGCAACATACGAAATCAATCTGCCGGGCATTGTGGATGCGTTGATCGCAAAAGCGGCGGAAGGCATTGATGTGCGTGTCATCGCGGATGCGAAGGACGCAACCGATCCGAATTATGTGGAGCGCTTCAAAACGATGCGGCTGCAAGTAGAAAAAATGGTAAGGGGACAGGACGGCAAAGTTGGGACAGCGGATGATATTTATGTATTCTCTGATTCTCCGATGTTTGCTGTAGAAGACAGTGCCGCAAGAGCGGACTTCGGCTTGCCTGCCACACCGGAAGATTTCCCGCTTCAAACCGTAGCAGTGGGAAGCGGTGACCTATCCGGCCATTTGTTTGTGGAAGCTGAAGAAAAAAGCGCAGATGCCTATTACAGCCCCGGAACACAAATGCACAACAAATTTGCCATCATTGATGACCGCTGGGTATTTACGGGAAGCTGGAACTTTACCGTAACCGGCTTGTACGGCACGGAAAGCAATATGGAACAAGGCATTTTAGACGGCAACCAGCAGCATGTAGTCGAAGTTAATTGGCCGGCAATGGCTGACGTCTTCGAAGTTGAATTCAATGAAATGTGGGGGGGCGCTGCATTGGCGCCAGACATAGCCGCTGCGAACTTCAACACCCGGAAAATTGATAATACGACACATCAAGTCGACGTGAACGGAAAAATCATTGAAATTTACTTTTCGGCAGGTGACGATGCCGTCGGAAAAATGAGAGAGCTTGTTAAAACATCAGCTGACGTCAATACATACTTCACCATTTTTGCCTGGAGCGATCAAGGGCTTGTCGATGAATTGAAAAATTTATGGGAAGGGTCATACAATGACCTCAAAGGCACGTTGACGGGCTTTGACATCAAAGGCGTATTCGATCAAAGCTTTTGGAACCAATGGTGGTCTGCAAGTGTGGACATGACAGGCCGCACCGCTTCACAGGTCAGCGTCGACAACCCGAATACCCGCTGGGCGAACCCGGCACCTGTTTACCAGGCCAATGAGTCCCGCAAACTCCACAGCAAGACAATGTTGATCGACGCTGACACAAACAGTGATCCGACGGTCATTGTAGGATCCACGAACTGGAGCAATAACGGCAACAACATCAATGACGAAAACCTGCTGTTTATCCATGATGCAGCCATCACCAATCAATTCTTGCAAGAATTCAATGTCAGATATACGCAGGCAGGCGGAACAGTAAACTAGAAGTCCAAGTGTCGCATCTCTAAAAAAATTCCACAGAATTAGAAGCATGCCATACATTTTATCCGAACTGCATTGCCGTCCAAAGGGAATCAACTTTCCTTTGGGTGGCATTTTTTAATTCATGTTTATGAATTGTTTGAGTTGCTCCCAAAGAGCAGAACTCATAGAAAGGGTTCTCTCATGTCTTAAGTGGTGCATTGTTCTAAAACGCGGCCCAGGTATCCTTTTTAATGGCTCTGATCACGGCTACTGGCTTGTTTATCCTGGGGTGGTTTCATATAAAAGAACAGCCACCCGAAAGCACTGACAAACATGATTCTTTGCAAAAGCCCCATGATTTCCGGGAAGGCCATCATAGCAATGGATATAATGATTGAAGCAAATGCCATTATAATGGCAGCACTTCTCTGAAATCCACGGCTCATGATTCCATGGCCAATCGCCAGCATCGTGAAACTGAAACCAGTCGTGTCGGCAAAGATCGAATGCATCAAATCCTGCAATGGGTCTGCCTGAACAAGTTCAACTAAAGGTGCATGTTGAAACAAGCCCGTTAATAGGAGGCTGATTCCGAAAAAGGCCCCAACAATCTGATGATACCTGATCTTGCTGTGATAGGTGATCCAAATCGACATCGTTCCAAGGGCGATAAAAACCATATTCATCATCCATGAATGTGGAGACCCTTGTGCCCCCAAATGGCTCGTGGTATTGCGCAAAATAGAGTAGCCTTCAAAACTGAAAAATGCCAAACCAGTTGATACCACTATAAACAGAACAAAGATGGACAAAGAGATTCTGGTGTTTCGATCCATTATTAAACACTCCCTGACAGATTATTATATTCATGGCTGTCTGATGAAAATCACACCCGAACGAAAAAAAGAAGTTCATAAATTCAAAAACCGCGTCCAGGAAATTTTCCGGCCGCGGTTTTAATTTATTTCGTATTCGTGAATCCGCCGTCAATGCGGACTGTTTCACCATTGATGTAATCGGCTTTAGTGAGCAAAAACGCAACCAGTTCTGCGACTTCCTCCGGCTTACCGAGGCGTTTCTGCGGGATGCCCGCTTCGGCGCTTGCTTTCATATCCGGATTGTCTTCGAAGAAGGTTTTGACCATCGGAGTTTCCGTTGGTCCCGGTGCAATGGCATTGACGCGCAGGCCATCCTTAGCGTATTCCGCAACCAGGCTCTTCGTCATGCCGACGATGCCGTGTTTGGTGGCGCCGTATGTGACGACCGAAGCCTGGCCGATGACCCCGGCGCTCGAAGCGGTATTGACGATTGAACCGCCGCCATTTTTCAGCATCGCTTCTGCCACATAGCGCAAGCCGTACAATGCACCAAGCAAGTTGATCCCCACAATTTGTTCGATTTCCTTGATGTCCGTTTCCAGGAAGTTCTTGCCGCTGCCGGAAATGCCGGCATTGTTAAAGAAATACTCGATCGAACCGAAATGCTCGAGTGTCTTGTCGACGTAGTTTTTCACTTCTTCCGCCTTCGAGACATCGGCTTTGATAAAGATGGCGTCAACGCCTTTTGCTTTCAGCTTCTCAACGGTTTCATTGCCGCCTTTTTCGCTGACATCGACAACCGCTATGTTGATGCCTTCATCTGCCAGGAGCAGCGCTGCTGATTGCCCCAGCCCGCTTCCGCCGCCTGTAATGATTGCTGTTTTGCTCATATGATTTTCCTCCTCTGATTTAGGTGAATCAAATTAAAGATGCTTTCTTTAGTCGTTTCCCGGAATTGGAAAGTGTTAATCAGGCTATTGAAATGTAATGATTACCATTGTATATAAATGTAAAAATATCTATATTTAGGATTGCTTATATGCTACTATTTACTTAATTAAGTTAAATAGTAAAAAATGCTTATTGTCTATGATTATTTCAAATAGGTTTTCCTTCCACATAAATAGATTTGATAAGTTTTCAATTTATTGAAAGCAAAATCTATTTAAGAATACCCTTAAATTTTTTTGTTGAAAATAAACCGAGGGAAGAGATGCTGATGATTAGTGAGATAAAAGGAAAAATTTCAGCTTTAGGCAGTAATTTAACTGATCGATTAGAAGATAAGCTGACTGGGGACTTCTTTGGGGCGCTTCGGTACTTGCCTTTTGAAGAAGGATTAAAAGGTATGTTGGAAGAAGTAAGGTTCGCTAATGAAAATCAAGGGAATTGGCTAGCTTTTCTAAATGAGCAAAATGGATTTAACGTTGAGTATAAATTTTGGCCGCAACATATCAAAGGGGAAATCGATTTGTTGCTGGAGTTCGAAGATTTCCTTGTGGGCATCGAAGTGAAATACAGGAGCGGCATATCCTCAGAAGATGCTGGGGAAGTTATGGAATATGATCAGAGTATCCATCAACTATCCAAGTACTCGTACTTGATTGAAGAACAAGCAGGTAAGAAGCATGCTTTTCTTATATTCTTGGCTCCGTTTCCTATTCAACACGCGGTCCAACAACAGCTCAATGTTGGTTACAAGATTTCGCCAAACGTCACGATAGGCTTTGCCAATTGGGAAGACTTACATAATAAGCTAGTTTACATGAACAAGTCTGCAGTCACTAGAACTCAGCAGCTTATCCTCACAGATGCTGAAGAGTTATTAAAAGTAAAAAGGCTGAAACGATTTAACGGATTTAGCGAGTATGCTATTGGAGCAATCCAGTATACACCTTATCAATATCAAAATGAGAAGGTCCAGACAAAGCCGGTATGGAGCTGGCCGGAGCTGCAATTGAAAAAGGGGGAGCAAGCATATGTCTATGATCCAAAATAAAGGTGAAAGCATTATCCAGGCGACAAATCTATTGAAAGAAACTTATGGAAATCTGAGTATCCTCTTTCAGGAATTAGACCGTGTCGGGGAAGAAGAAGGGTACATGACGATTACTCCAAGATTTATGCGTTATAAATCGGATACGGATACGACAGGGTGGCTAACAACGAACTTCATTAAAATTTATGTAAAGTCTTCAACGATGCCAAGCAGCATAGAAGATATTCGGGAACTTCCATGGTATGGCGTAATGGTGGATTTGACTGATGACGGTGAAGAGAAAATCCCAATGCTGTCAATCATCCGCTATAAATTTGATCAGTCGCATTGGAACCGTTTGCCGGCAGTTTCCGACCATTGGACATTCTGGTCACCGTTTTATGAAGAAGAATTTGATATTTTCCATGAAGGTAATAAATGGACCGTCTCGTCTAAGGGCCAAGCTAAGAAAAAGCATTCTGGATTCGAAAAGCTAAAGGCAATAGATATTCCTTTGTTTGATGTGAAGTCTCCGGAGGATATAAGGCTAAAGATATTTGGAGAGTTAGAAAAGCTGGATTTATAAACTACAAGAATGGGGGAAATATATATGAAAGAAGTGTTATCGGTACCTGGAGGAAAGACACAGGGAATTATCAAAGAATATTTAATACATGCACATCCACATCCTCGCAACTATAAGACTGCGAAATTTATGGCAATTCGAGAAAGTGGAGGAATTATGGATAGACTTTACAGTATTCAATGTGAATTTGTATTGCCTCCTAAAACGCAGTACTTGGATAAGGCGATTGACTTTTTAAATGAAGATGCACAGAAACGAATAAAAGGATATATCGCTAAACGGGCAGCTGATTTTGGTTTTGATGAAGGGAAAGAATATAAATTTTACCTATTGAATGTGGATAGAGAATTAAAGCATCTGCCTAGAACTTCAGGTGCTCTCCAAGGACATACATACTTTACATTGGGTGAATTGACTAGTGGCAGAGAAATCGTTCTTAGCGAATCAAAACTTAACACTAAGTAAATATAAAGTAATGAAATAAATCTATCACAACTATTAGACGTTGGCATAATAAAGCGAGAGGCGGTTTACCGTGGCAAGAAAGAAGAAGAAAGACAATGTATCAGAATTTCTGACAGGGGTTTTGGTTCTTAGTACCACATTAACTTATATTTACACGCAATCGATTGAAGCGACCCTTGGCGTTTTTGCAATCAGTTTCATTGCTTTATTAGTACCAGTGAAGGCATTCCAGCACAAAAAGCAGAAGAGAATCAGTGATTCGGGCATTCTGCAGGTGGATGCCATGTCCGGGGCAGAGTTCGAGGAATATTTGCGGTTGCGTTACAAGGCAGAAGGTTATGCCGTTCGCAAAACACCTTATACCGGCGATTATGGAGCGGATCTTATTCTGGAAAAAGGGCAGCAAAAGATTGCCGTACAAGCCAAGCGCTACAAGAGCAATGTCGGCATCAAAGCGGTGCAGGAAATTTCAGCAGCGAAGCTGCATTATAGTGCTGACGAAGCGTGGGTCGTCACCAACAGCTTTTTCACCAAGGCAGCTGCAGAGCTGGCACGGAGCAATAAGGTGAAATTGGTAAACCGTGATGAATTGGTGGAGATTTTGCTGGCGAAGAAAGTTAGTTAAATTAAAAGCATTCTTAGGGAAAACAATTTTAAAAGGTCGATGAAAAATTAGGGGACGGGGAGAATAAATTGATACGACAAGAAAATATTACTACTATTAAAAGGTTAGGTGTAGAATCTGGTACGGTAGAAATTTTGTGTCTATCCGAAAGTCCAAGAGTGATTATTGAATTTGTGGATGAAAACTCACCTGGAGATTTAGATGTGGATTTTATATTGGAAGATATCGAGCTGGGTGAACCTTGCTTTATAAAAGAATCCAGGGTCATAGGTGGTATAGATTTGCACAGCGTTAAAACAAGTGAAGAGGAAGAAACTGTAACAAGGTTGCTTAATGAAGAAGTCAGAAAAATGAAGCCGGAACTCATCGCTAAGGCAAAAGCATATGCTGAAGAGATCAGGGAAAGAGCAGGTATTCCTGTAGAAGTTGTCGAGGAAATCCAAGGAGAACCTGGCGTAATGACAGAGTATGCCCAAAACATGTGGCATGCACGTGAGGTAATGAGAGGAATCGACGACGATTATTGAAATTGTAAAATGCATCTTTGGGGAAAATAATTCTAAAAGATACTAGCCAAAAATTGTCATCATTCACAAAACGCCGCTCAGGAGAAAGTACATTCTCTCTGAGCGGCGTTTTGTTTACTA
>NZ_JASDCW010000053.1:0-6990 GCF_030407685.1 Planococcus sp. APC 3906
CTTTTTCTTCTTGCTCTTCAAAGTTCATTAGAATTGGTATTCTGAATGTAACTTAATTAGAGTTAAGGTACATTCTGATTTAACAAAAAGTCACGAAAAATGGTTCCTAAAAGTTAGTAACTCGGAGAGTAGATCCTGCCGGTATCCGTATCCAAGACAAAATCAACTTCTATATCCTCTGCATATGGAAGTTGATCAAAGTTATGAAGCCGGCAAAACACATTGGCAAAGTCATGAGTCTCAGAAGTTAATTGGTCTGCTTGTCGATACATCTTCCTCAATTGCTGGTTGGAACATTTTTTACCGGTCAATAATGCTTGGTTGAAGTAGCCGTCAATTTCAATAATCATCCTGATCACGGCTGGTTGCTAACCAGCTATATAGCTTAAATTTTTCAATACTTTCCTTTTTCCTACGTTACTAGAATTAAGATAAATCAAGTACTTTGAATATAACTTAATTGCTAATAAGTTACATTCACTTTATTTAATTTATAATTCCTCGATCTTTATCAAACCATTCTTCTCCATTCCACTCGGGGACCATCCCACCTATCGCAGGGAGGGATATTTCTGGATCAGTTGAATGAATAAAACTTATTACTGCTTTTCCTTCGAGTAAAAATCTCCAAGAGTTTATATGGATGAGCTCTAACATAGCAATGGCTACTTCAGGATGTTTCGCAAGGAAGGACTGAAAATGAGTGAAAACCAACAAAATGCCCGTATTGTTTATTGGTAAATCAGATAGACAATCACTAAACGCATTTAAGTTTTCACCGTAATAAGCTGGAAAATTCAACTTCCTGGCAACTTCTTTATGGAAAAGCTCTTCATCCCATTCTCCACAATCAAACCGAACTATCTCGAACCCTTCAGCTTCAATTTTTCTACTGGTTTTCTCTAAAATGTCGGTTTTTCTAAACAAGATTATACTGCCGTTTAGCATCAATTCTTTCCACTTCGCTGGTTTCGTATCTATCTTTCCCTCCTCCTATCTTTCTTATTTTAGAAGGCATTTTGGAAATACTTTCTCTATGATGCCACTCTTTAAATTTTTTAAAAATAAAGGTCTTGAATGTAACTTACTTAGCATTAAGTTTCATTCAAATATTTAAAAAATAATCTTACAGCTTTCTAGCTTCCGTAATGCTTAATTACCTCATTTCTAATCTCTAGCTTAACTAAAGAATAAGGGAATCTTAAGGGCTATAAAAGTAAGGACCGCAGTCTTCTTCATGAGTTAGAACATAAGTCCAGGTGAAGTGTTCATCAACTATATAGAGGTCGCTGCATATATAAGTGATATCTTTTGCTTTAAGTTGATTAGCCTTTGGTATATGTATTGCTTCTTCGCTAGATGTGTAAATAAGATAGCACCCAAATTTTTTCTGCAAATCAAATGCTTCTATCGCTTTTTGCTCTTTTAAACATTCGATTTCCCCCCAGCTAAAGACATTCCACATACATTGCTTTAAAGCCATCTTTCTCTTTTGGGATTGGCTCATATCCTTGGCAAAAGCTTCTTCCCATTTTTGCTCTAGCTCATGCCCTTTATTCGGCACTATTTTAAAGCTAATATTCTTGTCCTGTAACCGATTTGTTTGTCTATGTAAAAATTCATCCAATCTACTAACCCCTTTATAAATGACCCATATAAGTTACATTCAGCTACCTTATTTTATTAGCGATTATAACTCTTAGAAATTGATGAGAAAAATCCTCAATAACAGGCTAAGGATGAGCCTGAAAGAAACGGCATATCAATTGCCAATTCTCATGGCTCACGATGATCTTCTAAATGAATTTGAAAGTTTAGCTTTAGGGATTTGATTATGAATAAGGCCAACTGCAAGATACGCTAAACCACCGCCTAGAGTATTTAACAACAAATCATCGACATCAAAGGATCCACGCTTTGTGAAGAATTGAAGCCCTTCTATTATCAAACTCCCGTAAAGAATAACTTGCCATGAAAAAGTGAATTTTATATTCTTTATTCGCAAATATGCTCCTAGAGGGGCAAGCATTAGCATGTTAATTAACACAGCAGCTGTAAAAGTTGAAAGGTTTGCTTCGGAAGCATAGGTCAAGAAGTTAAAAGGCATGAAATTGGAGTCGGTTGATTTCGAATTCCCCCTAAAAAGGGTTATAGAAAATAAAAAGACTAAGTACAGTATCATAGCGAAGTTTATATAGATGGATTCAATTTCAAATTCTTTCATCAGAAACTTGAAACAGCCAAAAATGACAAAAGCCAGCAAGAATCTCCCTAGTATATAAGGAATCGGCGAAGCAGCAAACACCACAATTAGGTCATCAATAAGATAATACATAACGAACTGAGAGGTTAGCAGCGATAAGACGATTAATATAAAATTTTTAAGCAGATGCATTTTTTCACCTCAAAAGGAACTTTCAGATATCTAGATTTTACCAAAAAATAACTGGAAAAGTGCATAATGCAAATAAAAGGAAGGATAGCGGCTATACTTTTTGCTTTTTCCTTCCAATAAGTTCAAGCTATGTAAACTAAATTTCTATTCGAATCTTCTTATCTGAGAATTAAGTAGGACGTGTAACGTAATTGATGGCGTGCAGCGCACGGATGGCACTTGTAGCATGTTCTCCCCAATGCATTTCTAAACCGAATCTCCACTCCCATACCGCTTCAATGCTTTTTCCCTGCTCGTATAGAATGAGCCCTTTCTTAATGTCCCTGTAAATGCCCATGATATCGTCGTCCAGACAACCGTTCACTGGCTTTTCATCTTGATAAGGATCGAATATCTCAGTGTATAAGTTATGGTATTTAACATCGACTTTCGGCAGCGGGAAATCCAAATCGATAGAATGCTCATCTTCAGGTTCAATTTCCGGCAAATCCAGGGCTGTTGTATACAGGTGAGAAATGATTCTGAGCAATTTACGGAAGCTTTCTTTTTCCTCAAAAATACGGCAAGAATCGATAAAATCACAATAGGCTGTAGCAACAAATCGAAACGCTTCCACTTCTTGGTTTTGCATCTTTTTACTCCTCTTTTATATTTTAGTTTACTCTTTAGTAATCATAATGTTTTTCTTATTACTTAGTTCGCTGGAAACTCTCATTCACCTGTTTTTAAACTTTTCGTAAAAGTACACTTTTCCAGACGAAAAGGGATAGAAGATGCTTATCTAAGCACATCTTCTATCCCTTTAATTGTTTATCTTCTAATAAGTTCTAATGTGTAAACCTTCTTATTATCTGCTGATTGTAGTAGTGGATACACACAGTCTATTCATCGTCAGAGTATTGAGGATTATCAGCAGTATAAAGCGGCCAATCCCAGAAGAGAGAACCTTGAGAAACAATAAAACGATCCAAAAACATTAGTAGATTAAGGTCCAAACGCCTTGGTCCATCTATGTGTTCCATTAGAAAAAGGTAATTGGGGTCTTTCTTTTGGATAGCTTCCATACTGATAGCAAGATGTTGCTGATCCACGTCCCCAATTGGCAAGAAATTAAGGTCTCCATCCATATACTTGAGACTCTCTTTCATTTCCTGAACCGAACACAGTTTCAGTCCGCCTCCACCGTTTACCCCGTTGTCCAAAATTACTTGATAGAGGTGCGCTCCATTGTATTCCAGTAGAAAGGAACGATGGTCTTTTGGCAGCTGATGCCCAATCCGTCGTTCGAATTCAACGATGGTTTCTTCCTCAGAAGGAGGATTAACTGTACTGATACTTTTAGTGAGTAAACCGTCTCTTTGAATCAATAGCCGTTCATTGTTGCTATCCGTTGCTTTTAAAACAGCTTGCATAATCTTATGAATGCCCATATAGTCATTGTTCACTCCTTTACTAATGTTCTCCAAATCCACTATCCCATCCCAGAGATCGAGTTCGCGTGTTGATGGCCTTAAAGTGAATGTTATTAACTAACGAATTTGCTGATGTGAATGTAACTTCCTTTAGATTAAATTACATTCAAAGCGCTAAGTTTATACAGGAATGAATTACTCATTTCCACGAACTATTGAGCACCTTGTACTCTAAAAAAACTGGCAACGTCATCAATCCCATATTCCTCTGCATAAAAGAGGGCTGTCTTCCCCTCTTTGTCCTTTGCATGAATATCCGCTCCTCTTTCGACGAGCAATTTGACGGTTTCGAATTGATTGGAGTCGAAGTAACAGCTGGCAATGATTAAAGGCGTTACCCCGGCTTCCGACTTAGCGTCAATACCAGCCCCGTTGTCCAGCAGGTACTCCACGATATTTGTATTCCCATCGGCAGCAGCTTGATAGAGAGGAAATATTTTGGAGTTGTCTTTCGCATTCACATCAGCTCCGTGAGCCAGCAACAGTTGGATAGCGCCCAAATGGCCTTCCTGCACGGCCCAGTGCAAGGCGGTGTAATCTCCGCGCGATGGATCCAATTGGTCCACAGCCCAATCCCGGTCCAACAAGAGCTGGATGCTCCCAGTTTGTCCATTGGCAGCAGCGACATGGAGCAAGGAAAGTTTTCGGTAGCTTTCTGATTTTAGGGTGTTCAAGAAAAACTCCACCACTTCCACTTGTCCTTCGGCAACCGCAACATCAATCGGCGTATACAGCTGGTCATCCAGCTTCAGCGGATCCGCACCTTGCTCCAGCAGAAAGGCCACGGTCTCCAGCTCCCCTTCCTGAGCTGCCCAGTGCAGGACCGTATAACCCCCATCATCGCCTTGATTGATGTCGAATCCGGTGGAAAGAAACTCTGCCAATTTCTCCAGATTACCATTTGCTGCATCTTGATAGATATCATTTTCCAACATACAGATCCCTCCTATTATTTTTTTCGACAAAATCTAAATGTAACTTAATTCACAATAAGTTTCATTCAAACAAGAGAAACCCACTTGTATATTAGAGGATTTTATTAAGATCTTTACAAAAAGAATTTTTCAAAATGGAATGCATCTTAAGCTAACATTTTAATTAGTTCAACTTCCGTGCCAACGATGCCATATGCCCTTGAAATAGTCGGAAACCAAGCCATCTCCTTGGAATCGCTCTTCTAGCACCGTTTGCAGCTGATAAAATTCATCTTTCTGTTTTTCATAAGGATCGGAGAGCATACTCAAATAGGTATACCTGTACACGATTTCATCTGGACAAAGTTCATATGCACGTTTTAACATCGAGAAGCCTTTTGCTTCCCAAACTTCATCTTCGCCAAAATACCACGGGAATAGCGCCATCATATAACCAAAACACCAAAGAAAGTCCTCGTTTTCCAAAAAATTAGCTAAGCCAAAATGCGTAACTTCTTTTAGCACATCCCATGGTTCCTGAAGGTCTTCCTCTTTTATTCCCAGAGGAAAATATTCGACACTAATATACCAGCAGAAGAAGCCAAGGCGGATTGCAACTTTCACGTCAGAAGGATTTTGGCGCCAATTTTTTATGAGGAGCGTTTTCGCTTCATTCCATTTTTCCTGACTTTCTAATGCACCGACTTCCGTCCATTTCCAATCCATCATAATGCTTCTACCCCTATCTCGAGTACTTGATTTGAACGTAACTTACTTCACAATAAGTTAAATTCAAAGTCAGAAGAAAACCCAGATTAACTATTCTCGTTTATTGGCTTTCCTGTTTGATTTGGCTCACTCAAATATTTTTGCATTGAATAACGATTTTCATTTCGGAAGCAAGTAAAATTTCATGGGAAAGGAACTCCTCATCACATTGGGTAATTTCATCGCACATCCAATCGTCCAGCCCTCTTAGCCCGTCTGCGACGAGTTCATGGGAACCCCAATCATTTGGATTTTGCCGGCGCTTTTTTCAAATCATCTAGATCGCTTTGCAGCTGCTGAACGATAGCTAAAAGCTGTTACTCCCTTTCCTAGCTCTTTTTCAGTTCGCTTTTTAGATCTGCAAGCATTTACGTATGATCCACTGGATTCGGCAATTGGTATTTTGGCTGCTGTTACACGAGTTGATTTTCTGCTAGTGCAATGATGGAAGTCTAACCGATATGAGTTGGAATATACCAAATAGCGCTAATTACCATGGAACCACCTTACTCTCCATCATTTTCAACAAAGAGTATCGCAGACACTTCCTCAAACCTCAATTCGCCCATTGTTGCAGTACCATGTCGAATAGCCTTTGGTCTAAATGTAATGGCAATGATGTCATCCTAAATTTCATTTATAGAATTTGCTTAACGATTACTCTTTCACATCTTCCTCCTTTTTATTTTTATTGAAATTCTTATTGACCAGTACTTCGACGACCGTTTCTGGGTAGTAATGCGAAATTACATCTTCTGTGGATATCGTGTCAGGAACATAAAAAAAGCGTGAATACAATTCTGTGCCAGTTTGAAGTTGTCTATCAAATAAATTAAAACAATCGATCGTCTTTACAAATTCCCATTCAACCTTTTGGCCGTATTCATTTAAATAGTCCACTTCCTGCTTTATCGCTTCCTTTTCACCAAGTGCATAAGCCTGCTCTTCAGAAGAGGCTTATATGAGAAAGAGAGTTTCCTCATAAGTCTTGTGATCTCTTGGTGAAGCTATATCTATCGGTTCTTGAGAACTCTCTCCTGAGATGATGCATTCGTATAAGACCTTTACTGCATACCATTCCCAATCCTTGGTCATTTTTTTACGCAGCCTCTTTTTCATTTTCATCCCCCTCTGAAATTCAGATAATCGTATTAAAGCTCTTCTATAGACAGATTCGGAATAGAAATGATAGCTTAACTATGTACTAAAATGATTGTTTAAGCATGTACAGTTTTGATGTGCATCGGCATACTAATCTAGAGGTGATTAGTATGTACATACAGCTAGCGATTGAAACGGAATTTGAAGTGAAGAAATTGAGTGACTTACCGAAATTTAAAACTCTAATGGAGAATCTAAAAATGAAAATAAACAAAAGTGAACTAGCGAGAAAGCTTGATGTGGACCGCCGAACAATCGATAAATACCTAAACGGCTTCAT
>NZ_JASDCW010000054.1:0-5313 GCF_030407685.1 Planococcus sp. APC 3906
GGCACCAGCGGTGTGGGCAAAACCCATTTGGCCACTTCCATCGGAATCGCAGCCGCCAAGAAAAGAACAAGCACCTATTTTATCAAGTGCCATGATCTTCTTCAGCAATTAAAGAAAGCGCGATTGGAGAATCGCTTAGAGGCCCGTTTAAAACACTACACGAAATACAAACTTCTGATCATTGATGAAATCGGCTATTTACCAATTGATCCGGAAGATGCCAAAAGCTTTTTCCAACTCATTGATATGCGGTACGAAAAGCGCAGCACCATCTTCACGACCAATGTGAACTTCAAGTCGTGGGACGAGGTCTTTCAGGATACGAAGATCGCCAACGCCATCCTGGACCGCATCTTGCATCACGCTACGGTGGTCAGCATTGTCGGCGAATCTTATCGCATAAAGCATCATTTAGCTTCTGAAAACGAGTGAAGTTGTGCATCATTAAACAAGCGAAAATGTACATAGTCAAGTTGACATTTACATCGGAATGGAATAAAGGCAAAATTAATTTATGACTAATATCTATAAATTAATTTTTTCTGGTCTTTTTCAAATTAAGGTTAGAAATAGATTCTCTAGAACCACTGGAATATCCTCCCTAATCTGATTTATCAAATGGCTCTTTAATGGATGGCCTCTATCAAATGAGAACTTGCCTCTTGAATCAACATAGTCCTTAATGAACCGTTCGCAAAAGGACACTTTTAACGACAAAAATGGAGAAAATAGGCCGTAATCAGCCTCTCTCTCCATTCGAATTTAAGCAGCTTCTGATAACCGTTGATATGTAAACATAGTGTTCAATTAAAAAGAGCCGATATATGACCTAACCATAATAAAGAATAAATGGAGCAGGTTAAATATGCACCTATTACTGGCTTAAACTATATATTTAGATTATGCCTTCTGATATTTGATAAAAAAGTACGTAAGTTAAATAGCCTCCTAAAAAAAGTCCTCCAAGAAGCAAAAAAAGTTTAAGTATCCAATAATTCACGATTGGGGGGAAGAATAAGATATTTTTAAAAACCCTGAATTTCTCCGTTTCTACGAACTCTTTCTTTTTCAAGATAAAAATCGCGAACAAAGCACAAGAAAAGCAAACAAGTATGACAGCGATACCGGCAATTATTTCTCCTATCATTTTTTTCTCCTTTCCATTACTTATAGTTTCGCAATGCAGTCTTAATCTGAGCTTTAATAACTTCATATAATATTTTCATTTCACCTTTTCATCGTAGGAATTTAAGCAATCATACTGCTACTTTGTGGCTTCCTGTTCACCAAAGGCATTGGCCAGATCAATAGAAGGAGCCTTAATGAGAAAATGCTTTCCTTAAACATTTTACGTTCATCGCGGGAATTTTCATTCCTCATTTATGGATCTGGCCCTTCTGAAATGAGGCATTCATAAAAGGCCTAGACGGCATACCAGTCCCAATCCTTGGTCATTTTTTTTACAAAACCTTTTTCATACTCTCCCTCCTCGAAAAAAAGGTTGTCTTATAAAAGTTATATAAATAGTTGCCAAGGTCTAACGGTGAAGATAAGTTCATTGCGGTTGTCCGTAACTTAAATTATGAATCTGTTCTAAAGGAAGTTAGAAGTAGATTCGACAGAAGAACTGGAATATCCTTCCTAGTCAGATTTGTTAAAGGGTTCTTAAACGGTTGGCTGTTGGCTTTGGTTATTGTGAGATTTCATTTTATATCAATAAGCTTAGTCTACTAATGAAGCGTTCGTAAAAGTACACTTATACAAACAAAAATGGAGAAAAGAGGTGCTCTAACCGACCTCTTTTCTCCATTTTTATTCATACAACTTCTAATAATCCCTCATATGTAAACCAGTCATTTTAATTAAGAACTCTACATAATCTTTAATTTAAGCTATAGAAACGAAAAAAATATTTTATTAACTTTAAGCCAGCAACACTTTAGCAACAACTTTTTAGTAAAATAAAGAAATAACTGTAAATTGAGAAGAGGCATGATCATGAAGATACAACAATCCATTTTAATTGTCGAAGACGAAGAATCCATTCTTGATATATTAGCCTATGCCTTGAGAAAAGAACGATATATTGTACACGGAGCTACTACAGGTGAAGCTGCATTATCCCTTTTCCAAGGCACCAAAATAGATCTGGTCATTTTAGATTTGATGTTACCCGATACCACCGGTTTCGAGCTATGCAAGAAAATAAAAGCGACGAGCAATTTGCCTGTCATGATGTTAACAGCCCGCGATGACATCGTTGACAAGATATTGGGATTGGAATTGGGTGCTGATGATTATATGACGAAGCCATTTGATGTACGGGAAGTGGCTGCAAGAGCAAAAGCATTGCTGCGGCGTTTCACTGATGGACGATCCATCAATTATTTATCCGTAAATGAAGAGATCCGTATTATTCCCAATTCCCATACTGTACTAAAACACGAAGAACCGGTAGCCATGAAACCAAAAGAATATGAACTTCTGTTGTTATTCGCCCAACATAAAAACCGGGTATTTTCCCGTGAGGAAATTCTGGACTCGATATGGGCGATGGATTTTGAAGGTGGCCTGCGCACGGTGGATGTTCATGTGCAGCGGATTCGCAAAAAGCTGGATTCATCGATTATTGAAACTGTCTTTGGCACCGGCTATAAAATGAGTGGTATTAGTTGATGAAATGGACAATCCGAAAGAAATTTTTCATAGGATTCTTATTGCTATTCACCTTAGCCGCCTTCAGTTTTTATCAAATTATGGAAAAAGCAATTGAAAATAACACCACAACCGTGCTGGAAAATGATTTAACAAAATTACAGCACACTTCCAAAGAATACATAAAACAGTTCTCAAAATTGCAGGGCAGCGATGAGAAACTATTTGCCGAGTTTGGCAGTACGATTGCACAAGAACTCAGTACTATCAATTCTCAGAGCATTTCCATCTATGATGCTGATGGATCTTTTCTAAATGAAGCAACGCCTATTGATAAGCCATTGCTGCTGGAGAACCAAAAATACCAAGAAAGCTTAAAGGAAAACAGCAGCACAGAACTTGCACAGGCTTTCCAAAATAAGGCTACTTATACACTTGAAACGGTCGCAGGTGGAACACTGCTTCATTTCGCGTATCCGGTCTATATTGAAGGTGCTTTTTACGGTGTATTGAAGTTTACTAGCGATTATTCCGTAATGTTTAAACACAATCAACAGTTATTGAACAGCTTCACACTACTCAGCATCTTGCTTTTTGTCGGTGTATTTATCATTTCCTTGCTGCTGACTAACCAGCTGATCAAGCCTCTGCATTCCCTTTCTAATGCAACAAAACAAATTGCAAAGGGCAATTATAAAGTGAAGGCGGATGTACATACTTCAGATGAAATTGGGGAACTAGCGAAGAATTTTCAACTGATGCAAAATGAAATTCAACAGCAAATGCATGTAATCGAAATGGAAAAAGAGAAAGTATTGTTGCTGGAGAAAAAACGCACTGATTTTTTCCATAACGTAACGCACGAACTGAAAACACCACTGACCACCATTTCCGGTTACGCTCAAATCATCGGAGAGAAATATTTCGACGATCCACTATTTTTAGAAAAAGCCGCCAGTAGAATTCACTCCGAGAGTGAACGGTTAAACAATATGGTTGTTCAATTGCTCTCTTTCTCAAAAGCTCAAGCTGATGTTGCCCGTATGGTTGAGGTATTTGATTTGTTCTCGCTTATCAACTCGGTCTGTGAAGATATCAAGATGGAAGCGACTGATGCTAAGATGCCCATATTGTTAACTGGCCAGCCTTTTAGCATTAAAGGCAATCCGGATGAAATGCGGCAGGTCATCCTTAATATCTTATCGAACGCAATCAAACATGGAAAACCGAATCATACAATTGAAATTGATGTATCGAAGAAGATTATCATTAAAAATTACAGCGATTTTATTCCCTCTAAGATTATCCAACATGCTTTTGAACCGTTTGTTCACGGTGCTGCAAAAGACAGCCATGGATTGGGACTGTTTATCTGCGAGCAAATCATCACTAAACATCAAGGCACGATTTCATTCGGTTACGCGAATGAGCAGGCAATCATTGAAATTTCTTTACCAAATTGGCAACAAAGTGGCAACAACTTTGAGATGGTTGGAAATAATATTGTTCTATGATCAGTATGTGCACAAACATACTTGAGGAGGAATAAGAATGATGAGAAAAATCCAAGGTTTCACTATGCTGGCTTTCGTTACGGTCTTTGCAGCTGGCTATGCTATTCAAAGCAAGGCGGATACAGAAAAAACTGTGACCATCACAGAAGACGTTCGACTCGAAAGTTCCCTTTCGGATAGCGCGATTGGCGTATCTCATGAAGGAACCATCCCAATTGAGATTCCGGTAAGTGAAGCATCCAATTATACAGGCTTTTTGGGAAATCAGATTATCTTCAATAAAGATGGTGCTACTAACCGTGTAAGTATTCCGGAATTAGAAAAAAGTGAAATCGCTGCTCGGGAATTTAATGAAGTGTCCGAAAATGGCAAGCGCGCTATTAGTAGAGATGGTGCTCAAGTTTATGTGGTGGATTTCGAATCAGGTACTGAGAAAGAAATCGGGACCGATGCTGAAATGGATGAATATTACTTTGCAGATGCCGAAGGAAATGAAGTTATTCATATTTCTCATACATCGCCAAAGATTCAAGTGCAGATTATTGAAGTTGATACGCTAGAAATAGCAAGTTGGGATTTAACCCGCCAATTTGAAATAGATGGCTTAGTTTTATCTAACATACAAAGAGACACTAACGGGATTTATGTAACAGGAACCTCTGTAGAGAGAGGTTTTGGCTTGTATCATTTAAACCATGACGGGGAAATGAAAACAGTTTCCACCCTGCCTGATGTTGAAATGGGGTTGGAGAGTTATGAATTTATCGAACCAAATAAAATCATTTTCAGTGATGCTTATAGGGGAAAAACAGGTATCTACTTAATGGACTTACTATCAAATGAAGTAACCCAACTCGTAGCAGGCGGTGAAGACGAAGAAGGCATCTGGACACCTTCTTATAAACTGTCTCCAGATAAAGAAAAGCTTCTTTTCGATACGCCCGTACAAGTAGGCGATGGTTATAAAACAAATATTTACATGGCAGAAATTATTGATGGGAAGCTAGCGAATGAAGTTCAGATTATGGGGAATGCTGATTTATACGCGATTATCAAGATGGCAGGCGCTTGGAGCGCGGATTCTAAAACAGCCTATGTCGGTACTACAACATCGGAAGATAAATTCATCGACGAAGTTGAGATA
>NZ_JASDCW010000055.1:0-4813 GCF_030407685.1 Planococcus sp. APC 3906
AACAGTGAATTTTCATAAAAAAATGATACATTCAAAAGACTGTTCTGTACAGCTTTGAAGTTGAAATCGTCAAGACATAGTTTACATATCACTGGATTATAAGAAGGGGGAGAAGCTTAAATGAGAGCTTCTTTTTTTGTTCGGCGAAGTGTACTTTTACGAACGGATTTATTCAAGAAAGCAAGAGGGATTAATCCATCTACGTATTATGGAAATTAGTGTTAATCTAAATGTAGAATCGTTGCATCGCTAAATCAATTAGATGAAAGAGAGGATTTCGAAAATAAATTCCCTGATATTCCAAGCAGCCTTTTTGATACCGTTTGAAAAAAATTATTCGAACACGGTGAAAAAATAAGTGATGATACTTATGAAAATGCTATAAAAGAAGCATTTTCTTGACTTAATCCGCATCTTGAAGAAGAGGGTCCTCAATTCTGATAAGGCCTGCTTCAAGTATCTAATTATTCTTTTCTAAATGGATTAATTCAAGTGTGCTTAATACAGTAGCTTAGAGATTTGCATGAGGATTTAATACTTTTTATATTGAGGGCTAACTGGCGATTTCAAACAATCAGATTACTATAAATAATACATCCAGAGAATTGATAAAGATAAATAGTGGGATGAAAGAGGAGTAATTCATTATAGAAGAAGGTATTTGGAAATTTATCACATGGAGAGTATACAGAAAGTATAATGCTTGGGGCTAAAGTAATTAAGATGCATATTTTGGATCTAACTCCTGAAAAAATTGCAGCGAATACGGATTTATCAATAGAAGAGGGAAAAGAAGTAATTTATGAAACTGAAAATGAGGGATTTACTAAATAATACTCAGCATAATGGTTTTTGAGATTATAGACCTTACAACTGAAAAAAAATGAGATTATATTGCTCATAATGACTATCAATTTTATAAAAAACAGATGTAAGATACCTCTTTATAATTTTTATGAATGATTTCAGAAGTAGGAGACCATTAGAAGTGGAATCAGCTATGAGGTCTAAATGAGTATGGAAAGTGCTTGGTAAAAGATTTTTATTACATCATGGGAGTGATAAGGCAATGAAGAATTTTTGGCAAAAAGATGATGAAATCTATAAATTAGTACCCTTAACCGCTAAAACAATTGAAAGCGCAGAAGAAAAACTGCAAGTGAAATTCCCCAAGTCGTATATCAAACTTCTGAAAAAACAGAATGGCGGATACATCTATTATAATGCATTCCCATGTGGCGTCCCGACCTCTTGGGCTGATGACCATATCAATGTGGACCACATTTTAGGAATTGGTGAGGAAGAAGGGGTAGTGGAAAGTGAATATTTAATAAATGAATGGGGATTACCAAAAAATATAGTCTTATTTTCTGGGGATGGGCACACATGGGTTGCGTTTGATTACAGAAAAACAAAGTCAGAACCGCCAATTATCTATGTTGATGTTGAAGCCAATCAAATTATTGAATTAGCTCCAGATTTCGAGTCATTCTTAGAGGGCTTGTATGTATATGAAACAGAACTTGAAGACGAGGTAGAACCTGACGATACTGATTACGAACAAGGGAAAAAAATTTGGTCCCTTGATGATCTTAAATCAGCTTTATCAACCACGAATCAAAGAGAGATTATTCCTGCATTGAACTACCTTTTTGAAAATCGGAAAGGGAATGAAACATTTATAGAACAAAGCATGATTGATCTTCTTCAAAGTCCTGTTCTTGAAATAAAAGAGGTTGCAGCCAATTTCGCGAATGAATTTTATAAGAGAGGCATATTTTCTTCCGAAGGTGTAGAAGAGATAATCTCTATTATTAAACGTGACAATCAAATTGTTTACTATGTGGAAATGTTTTTCCGTCAAAAAAGATAAGAATTGCTTTAATTAAAGGCCGCTATAGGGAATCGAATCTTGGTGAAAGTGGAAACTATGGATTGAATCGAGATGTAATTTAATCCTAATTGAATACGGGATGAGGAAAAAACTATATGAAAACAAGTAGATTCCACTAGCCACAGCTGGAATTCTACCACAAATATATTTCGAAAGCAGCCAGGTTTGCGGACAAGAAAAGGAAATTAGGATTTATGGTGAGGATGATAAGGATCGCAGATGCTTAGAGTGTGGCAAGGAATAATTCATAGCGGCTCATTATTCGAATAAATGCAGTAGTGAATTCAAGTTTATATATCAGCATTTTATCAGAAGCTGTTTGAATTTAGAGTGAGGGAAGAGGCTGATTAAAGCTTATCTTCTCTCCTTTTTTGTTTGTATAAGTGTATTTTTACGAACGGTTTTATTTCCAGATTTATCTAGCTATTATATGTTGTTCTAAGTATATTTAACGTAAGAGTTTCGAATCTGATAATAAAAGTTGCTCAAGGAGGACATATGGAAAAAAGTAAAGTTCGTTTAAAAAAAGACAGGAATGGAACTACTGTGTTAATTGGCAAGGATAATGTACAAGAATCAATTGATTACATCAAAACACACCAAATCAAAAATTTAGAGATTACTTATCGCTATGGAGAACCTCAAATCGACTTCCTAAGTGAATGCCCAAACATTGAAGCTTTAATACTGGAAGGACCGAGTGTGAAGAATTTTGACGGAGCCTATCACTTGAAGGCGCTTAAAGCTTTGATAATAACTGATGCTTCCTCTTCCTTGGCGATTGATCTTAGCCAATTAACATCTGTGGAAGAGATATACGGTAAATTGCCTCCTAAGACCATGGCCATCGGCAGCCTGATCAATTTAAGGAAAATGATGGTTAGAGGCTACAAATCTAAAGGGGAAAATTTGGAGGAGTTCACAGATCTTAAAGCTCTTGGACATCTTGAGCTCATGAACTCCAACATCATTTCCTTAGAAGGGATTCAAGGATTGAAGAAATTGAGACATCTGGGTCTGTTTAGAATGAAGACCCTGACTAACATCGAAGCGATACAACATCTGTCGGAAAACCTGAAGAAACTCCAAATAGAGTTTGTCAAAAACATACAAGACCTTTCGCCAATTGAAAAAGTCCAATCGCTGGAGTATTTGAGTTTAAGTGCCTGTGGAAATATTCCGTCCATTAAATTTACAAAGCGCCTTCGGAACCTGAAAACCTTAATTTTTGCAGATTCCGTTGTCGTGGATGGTGATGTCTCTCCTTGTATCGGGTTGGAATATGTTTATTTTACAGAAAATAAGCATTATTCCCACCGCTTAAAAGAGGTGACATCTGTGCATGACCGCCCCTCGTATATTGAGAGCTTAATACTGGAGGACATTGAATCGGCACCTCAAAATGTCAATCAGGGAGAACATCCTTTGCCTACCCAAGAGTGGAGAATAAGGATGGACGACGGAGATAACCAGTTTACTGAAGAAAATCTGGTAGCAACCGAAAAAGTACTGCAAAACTATTTAGATGGACTTTATGTCCTTCAAGAGCCATTCGAAGAGAAAATCATAAAAAAAGTGAAAGAAACGGTCCTCCGTTTAAATGCGCTAAATGAAATATACGACTTTTTCATTGAGACACTCGAACGGGAGGAACTCTGTGATTTCATCATAGACAAAGCGCAGGAAGCAGGGCTCGAGACTGAGGAAGACATTACCGAAGAATGGCGGGAATGGTAAGGGGAATTTCACAATATGTTTATGGGCTAGGATATGGAACAAATGAAAGTTGCTATTTTAGCGAAAGTAAATGTAACTTAAGTGCAGTTAAGTTACATTCGATTATTAGAATGTGAGAAACAGAGGATTAATATATATCAACATTACTTCGAAAATTTGATGCAAATTAAAAGTTAAGGAAGTGACTCATACTCATGTTAGAAGTTGTTTTACCTCTGGTAATTTCAAGTGTCGGTTTGGCTGTCGCTTATATATGGAGTAGACACAAGCCGCAGAAAGAGAAGCAAATTTTATGGGGGATTACTTTGATAATTGTAGTTGCACCATTTTTTTCTTGGCTTATTGGAGGACTTTATGCAACATTTGGATCTGTTGAAACTACTGGGTGGGCAGAAATCGTTTATCCAATGCTTATTTTCCCTGTTATCTGTCTAGTTGGAGTTTGGTGTTTGATAAAAGGGATTATTAACAAAGAAAAAGTCAGCTAGTTCTCAATGTAACTTATTGTGAATTAAGTTACATTCAGATTGGCAGCTAAATTAAAGAATAGAGGTCAAATTATGCAAGAGATTATTAAGTTGTTGGGGACAAATAAAAAGGGTGTAGAGGAGTCAGCGATAAGAGAAACGGAACGAAAGTTCACTATTCGTTTCCCGGATCAGTATGTTCAATTGTTTAAATTGGCCAATGGTCCTGAAGTTGGAGAGTGGACTCTATTTCCCATCAAAGACCCTAAGAATATGAAAAAAACGTGGGACGACGTGGTTAGACAAAATGAGGAAGTTTTGGATGGAGAGATTTCCGATGATCTGATTGCGATTGCTGAAGATGGTACTGGGGATTACTTGTGCTTGAAAGTAGAAGATGGGAAAGCAAAAGATCCAGTTTATTTATGGCTCCATGAAACAGATGAAACAGAAGAGCTAGCTCCTACTTTAAAAGATTTTATTATCATCGCTCAAGAAGACTTAGAAGATTTTGACGAAGATTGAATGTAACTTATTAGCAATTATGTTACATTCAGATGCTGTCAAATTAGAATGATATTTAGGGAAGGGGATTTTCATGCATTATTCTGAGCTACTTCAATACCGAGGTTATCTTTATTTGAATTCACTATTCGAACCTGAGGATAATACCTTGATCATTGATATTGATCGTTGTAAAACACCCAGGATTCCA
>NZ_JASDCW010000056.1:0-4181 GCF_030407685.1 Planococcus sp. APC 3906
TAATCTATATTCCGCCTTTTAATTAAACTACACTTGTAGCTTGTAAGTTATTTTAATTATTATTCTGTAATATCTTATTTTCTTTAAAGTAGTTTCCCCCAAACTACTCTATTAACATAATCAGTGTAAGATATAATTATCCTCAATACTTTTTCAGAAACATTAGGCATGCTATAGTTTTTAACTTGTCTTAAAGTATTTTCCTTTTGTGTATCTAAAATTTCTAAACCTTGTAATACTCTTACTTTATTCAAACCAACCATCATCACAGCAGCTTCTTCCATCGCCTCAGGCCGTTCATGAGCCTGCCTAATATTAAGCGCTCTAAACCCAAGAATTGAAGACTCTTCGCTAATGGTCCCACTATCACTCAAAACAGCTTTCGCCTTTGTTTGAAGTTTCACATAGTCATTGAACCCAAGAGGTTTCATTGTCTTGACCAATGAATGGAACTTAATATTCTTTGCAATAATCATGTTTTGCGTTCGTGGGTGTGTGCTAACGATTACCGGCAATTTATATTTGTCTGCAATTGCATTTAAGCTTTCCACTAAGTCTAAAAAATTGGTTTCTGAATTTATATTTTCATCCCGGTGAGCCGATACTACAAAAAACTGTCCTTCTTCAAGTTGCAATTTCCCAAGAATATTAGAGTTTTCTATATCAACTTTTCTTGATTCCAAAACTTCAAACATCGGGCTTCCAGTTTTAATAATACGATCTGCTGGAAGACCCTCTTTTAATAGATATTCTCTAGCAATATC
The DNA here is from genome assembly GCF_030407685.1 of Planococcus sp. APC 3906. NCBI lineage: Bacteria > Bacillati > Bacillota > Bacilli > Caryophanales > Caryophanaceae > Planococcus > Planococcus sp. APC 3906. The sequence goes on from NZ_JASDCW010000056.1 coordinate 765, forward strand.
ACTATAAGTTAAATTTATATCTGCTGTATGATCGACAATCTTTCTATTTGTTTCTTCTGGCACACGCTGGTCAAAGCAACGATTTCCGGCTTCCATATGAAAAATTGGAATCTGTCTTCTTTTTGCAGCAATTGCGCAGAGGCAACTGTTAGTGTCGCCTAGAACTAAAAATGCTTCAGGTTGAACTTCTTCAAGTATCGGATCTATCTTTACTAAAATATTTCCGATTGTTTCTATAGCTGTACCATTCGCAGCATTTAGGAAAAAATCAGGTTTTCTAAGATTGAAGTCTTTGAAAAACACTTCGTTCAACTCATAATCATAATTTTGACCTGTATGTACTAATATATGTTCTATCGCATTCGACTCTTCTAATTTATTAATGACAGCGGATAAACGGATAATTTCCGGTCTGGTTCCAACAACTGTCATTACTTTTAATTTATTCATTCTTAAACCTCCAAAAAAATCGTATCTGGCTTTTTCAGATCAAAGCTTTCATTGACCCACATGATAGTGACTAAATCTGTTTCTCCTACATTTACAATTGAGTGTGTATATCCTACAGGGATATCGACTACCTGGAGCTTTTCTCCATTCACTTGATATTCAATGATTTCTTCTGAATCAATATTTCTAAATCTGATTAAGGCTTCACCGCTGACCACTAAAAATTTTTCATTTTTTGTATGATGCCAATGATTCCCTTTCGTAATTCCAGGTTTGGAGATGTTAACTGAAACTTGGCCACGGTCCGGCGTACGCAGGAATTCAGTAAACGACCCTCTATTATCTGTATTCATCTTTAAATCGTATGCAAAATCGGTCTCTGGCAAGAAACTTAAGTAAGTGCTATAAAGCTTTTTAGTGAGTCTATCGGCCATATTTGGTACAGCGAGATTTTTACGGATTTCTTTAAATGATCTAATCGTATCCGCTAGACTTCCGAGTGTAACCGAATGGACAACCGGAATTTTACAATACTGATCTTGTTGAGTTGGAGTTCCGTTTAATGCATTTATGAATTCCACTAAAACATCGTCTATGTATGTCAACGATAGATCCGCCTCTGGATTGTTTACTTGAATTTCGATATCTCTAGCGATGTTATAACAATACGTCGCGACTACTGTATTATAGTTTGGCTTGCTCCATTTTCCGAAGACATTTGGCATTCTGTATACATACACCTTTGAAGCAGTTTCATGTGAGTACTTAAATACCAAGTCTTCTCCAGCCTTCTTGCTTCGACCATAAGCGTTATCTTTTTCAGCTTGAATAGAAGAAGTCATCAACACCGGTGATGTATTCTTGTTCTTTTTTAGAAGCTCTAGCAGCGAGGACGTCAAATCGTAATTTCCTGCCATAAATTCCTCTTCTTTTTCTGGACGGTTGACACCCGCTAAGTGATAAACGAATTCGCATTGCTTAGTGTATTCTTCTAAATCCCTTAGAGAGTTGTTTCTATTAAATAATAGCAACTCTGTGTACCCCTGGTTTTTCAATTCAGTAGCCAAGTTTTTTCCGATAAAACCGGATGCACCTGTAATTAGAATTTTAGTCATTGAGTAACACCCATTTTAGCTAGTTCTTCTTGAACTATATCTAAAGTCAATAAAAGATTTTTGATCTCTTGAATAGAAAGGCGGTGAGTATTGTGGGAATTGTATTCCCAGCCTTCTGAGATTTCTTCTTCGCCTTCTGTGAAAAACTTATTGTAGTTTAGATCACGGTTATCGGCAGGTATTCGATAATAGCCGCCCATATCTTTAGCTACAGCCATTTCTTCGCGAGTCAGAAGTGTTTCATATAACTTCTCACCGTGGCGAGTACCAATTACTTCAATAGGATTGTCTGCTTTAAATAGCTCTTTAAGTGCTTGTGCAAGTTCTCCAATTGTTGAAGCTGGCGCTTTTTGAACAAAGATATCACCTTGGTTTGCATTAGTGAAAGCGAAGAGAACCAATTCTACAGCATCATCTAGGGACATTAAGTATCTAGTCATTTCGGGGTCAGTAATTGTGAGGGGATTTCCAGATTTAATCTGTTCGATAAAAAGAGGAATCACCGATCCACGGGAAGCCATTACATTGCCATAACGCGTTCCGCTTATTGTGGTATCTTCGAAATCAACAGTACGGGATTTTGCAACAGTCACTTTCTCCATCATCGCTTTTGAAATTCCCATAGCATTTATCGGATAAACTGCTTTATCGGTTGATAGGCTGATCACGTTTTTAACATTATGTTGGATAGCAGAATTAAGAACATTCTCTGTTCCCAGAACGTTTGTTTTAACTGCTTCCATGGGAAAAAATTCACATGAAGGAACTTGCTTCAACGCAGCTGCGTGAAAAACATAATCAACATTTACCATAGCTGTATTTACACTGTTAATGTCTCGGACATCACCAATATAAAATTTCACTTTGGTATTGTTGAATTGCTTGCGGATGTCTTCCTGCTTCTTTTCATCTCTGGAGAAAATCCGAATTTCTTTAATGTCCGTTTCTAAAAACCTTTTTAATACAGCGTTCCCGAATGAACCTGTTCCACCAGTTATTAGTAAAATTTTATTTTCAAACATTTTTTTCTCCTATCTGTACATAATATTACTTATGCAAATCTATTTTTAACGAGAGTATCAGAGCTTAACTAGATATTTATTCTATTTTCAGAAAAAAATATCTTGCATTCTGCTAAAAATTATATTTAACTTATATTTACTTTATATTAAAATTGTTGAAAAATTCCTTAGTTATGTTTTCGAACCTCTTGTAATAGAAAATTCTATTCTCATTGCAATATTTTTTCATTAAATACACTTTTTCTTCATCTAAATTTAAAATCCGCTCAAATTGTTGCTGTCTCAAAATTTTGTCTTCCATATTTAAAAAGAATCCATTTTTTCCTTCTACTATATAATTTTCTAAATCTGAGGTTTTGGTAGTAATGACCGGTATTCCTGAATTTAGACTTTCAGATACTTTAGTGGGGAATCCAGCAGTTGTATCTCTATTAACATCTCTATACAACATACTAAAATCTGATCTCATTAGACTTTTAACTACTTCAGAATTATCTTTCATTCCATGAAAAAAAATATTATTAGCTAAATTCTCTAAATAAACCTTCTGTTTCGGAAGTACTTTTAAGTATTCCTCTTTCGTAAAACCATAAATATTAAAAATAAAATCACAGTTGTTTTTTTTTGCTTTATCTAACAATTCAATCGTTATATCAATTCTATCCTTTAAGTTAGAGTAATTTTTTAGCTCTTGTCCTTTTCTAAAAGGAACTCCTGCATAGCATATTATTTTTCGATTTTTATTTCCCACTTTTTTTACTTCATTGCTATAATACTCACTTGCTAAAGGTGGTAAAATTAAAGTCTTACTTTCTTTTTTATAGTAATTT
>NZ_JASDCW010000057.1:0-4047 GCF_030407685.1 Planococcus sp. APC 3906
ACACGGTTTAAGATGACGGAATGGGCAACTGCCAAAGTCCAACCGAACTACCATGTCCAAGTAGACTACAAGTTCTACTCCGTCCCCTATGAATACGTCCGCGAGGATGTCGATGTCCGAATCACTGCGGATGTAATTGAATTGTACTTTAAAGATGTGCGGATTGCATCCCATCCACGCAAACAGAAATCGGAACATCCGTATGCCACAAATCCGGATCATATGCCAGACCATCATCGACTTTATCTCGACCATAATCCAGAAAACAACCGGAAATGGGCGAAGACCGTCGGACCGCACATGGAACGTTTAGTTGAGCATATCCTAAATACCAATGTTGAAAAGAAAGCATTGAATATCTTGAACGGATTGAGAAGCACGGCTTCTAAAAGAACGGACACGGAGCTTGAGGAAGCGACCAAGACGTTACTGAAAATCTCTTCACATCCCACTGTTGCCGTTCTAAAAAACATCCTGGAGAGACAGAAGAAAAAGCAAGCGGATCAACAGTTGGTTCGCAAACCACAGACAGAGGACTATGGGTTTACCAGAGGCGCTACCTATTTTGGGAGGGATAAAAAATGATCAATCAAGAAACCTTACGAAAGTTAACGGACATGAAGATGAGTGGAATGGCGGACTTGTATCAACTCCAGAATGAAAATAAAGATTTCCAAGGCATGGATTTTGACGACCGCTTCAACCTGTTGGTGGATACGGAATATGATCGCAGAAGATCGAATAAACTGGATCGACTGATTAAACAGGCAACGTTTGATGACTCGAGCGCAGCCATCGAGTTGATCGAGTATCACGCGGACCGCAAGTTGGATAAGCAGTTAATCTTAGAACTGGCGTCGGGCACCTATCTTCAGAAGCATCATAACCTTATCCTCATGGGTGCCTCCGGTAACGGGAAAACGTGGCTGTCAAATGCCTTCGGCATTCAGGCCTGTCGGCAGTTCTACAAGGTGAAATATATCCGGTTGCCTGAACTGTTGGATGAGCTGGCCGTTGCCAAACATGAGGCAGACGGAAGTTTTCGCAAATTGATTCAGAAATACCGATCCATTGATTTATTGATCGTGGATGAATGGCTCCTGAGTGAGCTGTCTCAAGATCAAGTGCTCCATATCTTAGAAATTATCGACGCGCGGCTCAAACGGACTTCGACGATCTTCTGTTCGCAGTTCTCGCCCGAAGGGTGGCATGCCAAACTTGGACAAGCGCAGGTGGCGGATGCGATTCTCGACCGGATTGTCCACGATTCCTATAAAATACTGATTGATGGCGACATCTCCATGCGTGAACGGCACAGTTTAGTCGCTTCTCGTTGACCATCATATAAAAGAAGAGAGTCACTGGCGAAATTTAACCAGTGGCTCTCTTCTATGCATTCCCTGGCCTCATTCTCCGCAATTAGTGGCTCAAAACTCCGCACAAGTGGCTTTTTCGTTCCGCAATACTCAATCTAACTGTGGCGCAGTGCCGCGCATGATGAACAAGGGAGAAAAACCGTCGATTTCTGGACATAACCAGCCATCAACTGCAGAAAGCATATGATGAAGAAGGACAAGCTCAAGAACCACTCGTGCCATAAAATAGAACCATCTCGGACAAAAATCAGAACCACCTCGGACATCTGAGAACCAGTCATAAGAATAAGAAGACCGCCCAAGGGCGGCTTCTTATTCTTATGACTGAATCCCGAGTCTTTCGCGCATAGAAACTTTGCCATCAATGAAAATGGAATGCGAACTATGGATGACCCGATCGAGGATGGCGTCGGCGAGCGTCGCTTCCCCAATCTGTTCATACCAACCGCTAGGTTCAAACTGCGAACAGAAAATGGTGGAGGCATTCTGGTATCTTGATTCGACGATTTCCAGTACATCTCGCGCTTCATGTTCGGTCAAGGAGACAAGCAACCACTCGTCTAAAATTAATAAGTTTACCTTTCGGTAAGCTTTCATGGTCTTTTGGTACGTCCCATTTAATCGAGCCAAGGCCAGTTCGTCCAGTAATTCCGGCAGACGCATATATTTGGCCGTATAGCCGTTTCGGCAAGCACTAACGCCAAAAGCGCATGCTAAATAAGATTTTCCGTTTCCAGACGCCCCTTTTAGAATGACGTTCTGTTTTTCGCCGATGTAATTGCAGCTGGCTAAACGCAAGATGGTGGTGCGATCCAGCTTGCGGTCTTCGTAGTAGTGGAGGTCTTCGATACAAGCATCTGGCATACGAAAATTCGCTGTACGGATCAGCCGTTCTAATTTGCTGTTCTTCCGGCGAATGTATTCGCTGTCGATCAATAAATTGAAGCGATCTTCGAAAGACAGTTCCCGGTATTGGGGATCGTTCATTTGAGTATAATAGGTGTCGGCTATCGCGCTCAGGCGCATTTCGTTTAGTTTGGTGATTGTCGATTCAATGGTCATTGATCTTTCCTCCCGTAGTAGTCTGCCCCTCTGACAAATCCATGCTCTTTTGAAAGGCTGACAGTTTTCTTTTGCAACGGAGTCGTCGTTTTGACGTCACGCTCTGTTTTGAGAATCGTTTTGATCGTATTCAGGCTCACTCTTGGAGAGAAGGTCAATGCCTTTTCACAAGCCACCTCAAGTTCGCGTTCACTGTACTGTGCAACGAGTTTTGAAAGTCCTAAGCAGAGCTTGAGTGCCTGCTTTTCATTGGTGCCATTGGCTAGAATCGTACGGACAGCTTTTTCTGTAGAGGGTCCGACGGACTCTCCCCATTCAATGAAATGTGCTGGTGTAAACGTTAGAAACTGCTGATGCTTGGCAGGCAGATGCTCAAAAACAGTAGATGTTTGCCCGTTCTTTCCAAACAATCTCTTGTGGGAGGCGATTCGAAAATTGTTGAAGAACACCTCCACCATCGTTCGGGTGATTCGGATTTCCACCACGTGTTTAATGTATTCATAAGGGACCGAATAATACATCTTGTCTTCTTCGATATGATAATCTGGTTGTACAGTGGCTTTCTTCCAGTGAGCCATCTCGTACCGGGAAGCAGGAAGGGGAAGAAGCGCAAACTTCTCCTCTTCCAAGAAGGCAGTGAGCCGGCTTCCTTTTTTCTTTTGAAACTCTTTTTCATTGAATTCCTCGAGTTTAAGCCGGACGGCTTCATTCAGTTCTTGCAGCGAAAAGAACACTTGGTTCCTCAGTGAAGCGATAATCCAGGTGGTGATGGTGCCAACGGTTCCTTCGACACTGGGCTTGTCCTTGGGTTTCCTGACGCGTGCCGGGATGACAACGGTGTGATAATGCTCCGCCAACTCTTGATAAGTCCGGTTAATTACGGGATCGCTATAAGAAGGTTTTTCGACTCCCGTTTTCAAATTATCGGGCACGATCGTTTGTGTGACGCCTTCAAAGAATTCAAATGCATGAATATGTCCGGTAATCCAATGAAGCGAGTTCATCGAATAGAACCCTTCGACATACGAGTAGCCACTGCAGGACAAGGTGGCCGCAAAAAGTGACACCTCATGTACTTCACCTGTTGTTTGATCTCTTACGCTCATCGAAGTGCCGGCCCAATCGACTTCAAGGGTTTCAGCCGGTTTTCGTTTAATGCGCATGGTCGCTTTGGTTGTGGTGACGAACTTCGTGTATTCCCGGCAGAACTGGCGATAGCTGTAGGGAATCTGATTCCCGTTCCGGCAGACGATGACGTATTCATGCCAGAGGAGCGAGAGCGTAACGCCTGTTTTTGCCATTTCTTTATGGACGTAGTCCATGTCAGGTAAGTGCCTTTCGTCTTTCACATGCTTCTCGGGGAATAGAAGCTTTTGAAGTTCTCTGTCTCCCAACTCCTCTGGCAAAGGCCAGGAAATCCCTTTCTTTTCTGCTTGCTCCAGCACATCATTAATCGTACTCCTTGAGCACTTACAGCTGGCTGCGATGCCCCGTTTGGATACCTCCTGAGCATCCAACCGGAGAATCTCTCGATATTTGATCATAAAAAACCTCCTACACAATCAATTTACGGAATATTCCGCAAACCCATTATATAGGAGTGGTTCTC
>NZ_JASDCW010000058.1:0-4017 GCF_030407685.1 Planococcus sp. APC 3906
ATATGAAAAGGCTCATCAAAACCGCTACTGCTATTTTGCTTGTCAGTTCACTAACAGCTCCATCTGCTTTTGCCAAAAATGACAACGCTAAAGAGTCGCTTGTCGCATTGGGGGATTCGATTCCGTTCGGTTTCAACCTCGGCCAGAACAACCAAAATCCCGCGAAAACCAGCTACCCTTATTTGATTGGCGAAGATGGTGATTTGCGGGTCCGCAATTTGGGGGTTCCTGGATGGCAATCCGCTCAGCTATTAGACGCTTTGGAAACCGACCAAAAATACCGCCAAGCCATTGACCACTCCGATTATGTGGCTGTGACCATAGGCAGCAACGATCTGTTAGCAATCCTGCGCGCTGCAGCTGCAGAAAGCGGCGGGAATCAGGCTTTGTTCCAGCAATTGCTGCAGCAAAAGCTGGCCACTAGCAACGTTTTCAGCAATATCGCTGAAACAATCGAAGAAATTCGCTCGCTGACCGATGCCCCTATCGTTTTGTACAATGTCTACAATCCGTTTCAATTGAATGATCCGCTGCATTATGTGGCCGACGCTGTCCTTCCGCAGATAAACGCTGGGTTTACGGCACTCGCATTTGCGAACACCAATGTCTATGTGGCTGACGCATACAGTGCTTTCGGCAATAACCAAGCCGCCTACGTCATTCAAGGCGACATCCATCCGACGAATGCTGGACAGGAAGTGCTCGCTGATATCGGATCGGATGCTTTGGGGTTGGATTAAGGTATAAGGATACTTAAAAGCTGCAGTCCTAGTGAATATTGGGCTGCAGCTCTTCATTGCTTATTATCTTACGCTAGCAAAGAGCGGGACAATAATTCCTTATCCCTTAGCTCGAGCAATGCTAATAACGCATTTTCAAATCTTCTTTCCCAATATAAATCTCACACTTCTTCAAACGCTCACTTCTCTTGTCATGCAATATTTCAACCATCTGAAATTTCTCGCTTCCGGGGGCATGGTGAATCTTTTTATGGCACATTGCGCAAAGCGAGACAATATTCGCTTCAACATCTAAACTATTATCGAATTGAGGTTGAAACTCCAAAGGTATAAGATGGTGCGCTTCTACATAATTTTTATCTGTTACAGATGAAACGAAAAACTCATGCGACGCATCCACTTCACATTTAAAATTAGCCTGTACAATAGCTCTTTTAGCTGTCAAGGGTGCTCTTCCCCATTGCATTTTTTTGGATGCTTGGCTTCCTTTTTCAATCAATTCTTTTGGTCGATCTTCAACGACTGCCTTCTTTATTGTTATTTCCTCTATGGATTTTTGATAATCTTCATCATTCTTAAACTTCAAAAAACGTAATTGCCGCTTGGCTAGCAACTGCTTAAGAGCCGGATATTGGGCAGCGTCTAGAGCCTGATGTGATTGGTTGAAGCCTTTCATCCCGCTCCATATTTTCTGAACATCTTTTATATCCAGAGGATCAAAAGTGAAAATGGAAGACTTGGAAAACTTATAATACCCACTGTATCCAAATTCATTCACTTCATCATAGCTTACTGTCTTTTTCAGCAGAGCAGAAGCGATCAAACGGCCGCGGAACTGAAATAAAACCAATGTCCCTTTTGGTGCGGTCATTTTTCTCTTAAACTGATATTTATTGCCTGGCAAATAGAACTTGAACCAATCCTGGACTTCCTCAATGCTTTTTCCAATGAATGCAAGATCATTTTTAGACATCGGCAATAAGCGTATATCTGGCACCTCTGCTGAAATAAGGTCTACTTGTTCTTGATATTTTTTCACCATTTTCCGGGTCCCCTTTGCAATGCAATTTGATGGTATGTTAGTTAAGTTTGTTAATTCAGAATACCACATTCAAATTCTAAAAAAGGAACCTTCTTCAATATTTACCAGAAAAATTGAAGAAGGTTCCTTTATAATAGCCACTCACTCTAGTTAAGCACCCTTTCCAGCCGCTCCAGGCGCTCAAACTTCACCGTCCGCAGCAAGTCTACATCTTCAAAGCGGCCGAACCAGATAACTTCAGTACCCTCTTAACTTTGTTTTTTCAAGACGCTTGTTATAAGTGACGGGTTACAGCAGCAACAAACTTGTTGACTCCATGATCAATCAAATCGGAAAGCGAATCCGGATCCTCGAAATCTGGTGCAGAGGTCAATGTGCATTCGATGATGGCTTCTAAATTTGCCTCATCATGAAACACAATAATGTCATCTAAAATGCTACTGGCCCTTATAAACTCATATTTCCTTGCAACGTCCCTGTTCCGGGCAGAAAGCCAGACTTCAAAAGCTCCTTTTTCGTGCAAATAAACAATGGCGATTTTCAACCCTTTATCTTTTAGCTGTTCTGTCTTGAATGAAAAAAATGTCATATCCATATACCCTTGATACATAGAGCCGATTTCGTACTGCGGGTATTTTTTAATCAATCCTATTCGCAATTTGCTGATAAACGCTAAAATCCCTTTGTACGCACCCTGAAGTTCACCGTCTTGCAACTGGTCCGTGTATTCACGGATTAGTTGATTCAACCCTTTCAACCCTTCACCCCCTAGAAGATCAATTCTCCTGCTTCTGCATTATTTATCATTCCCTTCACCCTTTTTTGTCGACAATCCTCCGCGCAAATTCAGCTCCTGCTATTGTCATCACAATGGCGCCAATTATAGCCCCTATATATGCGGTTAACTCATATCCTTCAAATCCGGTAGATTCATAAATATCAAGGCCGCCTAAAAAAGTCCCACCCACAACTAAGCCGAGGAAAGCACCGCCGATACTTCCGGCTACGAAACCGATAAACGCACCGATGACACGCGATAATGATATCTTGTTCATAGCCTCTCCACTCCTTTGTTGATACTTTCGATATTCTTATTGAGCATTCCTCTTTGCATATGCCAAAGCTTCACAAGTCGGGTGCTTTCGTGTGCCAATTGGACTGAATGAAAATGTTTTTTAAAACCAAAAAAGGTAGAGAATTTAAGAATTCTCTACCTGGCATGCACACTATTGAAATCTTAGTTTTTTACAGGATGAGCATAGACATGCTCGGGATAATCTGTAATGATTCCATCGACATTCAAATCGAATAGACGCAAAGCTTGTTCTTGTGATCTTGACGTGTAAGGATAAATGTCCATCCCCGCTTCATGAACGTCATCAACCAGTTCTTCCGTTACAATGTACATCGATGGATTGAAGTAGTCAGCATAAGCAGCAAATTGAGCTAATTGCTCTTCCGTTACATTTGCCCAATTTCCACCTAAAAGAACGCCATGAGAGATATTCGGTAAAAGTTCTTTCGATGTTTTCATGGATTCGTGATTAAACGATTGGATGATGATCTTTTCATTATTCGGTGTATCCATATTTCTTTCGATCAAAGCATCAGCAATCTTCGCTTCTACTCCTGGATATAGTTCAGGGGCCTTCAATTCGATTAAAATACCGACTTTCCCACGGAACTCATCTAATACTTCCTCAAAAGTAGGAACTTTCTCACCAGCATAAGCTTCACCAAACCAGCTGCCGGCATCCAACTGCCGAATTTCCGCTAACGTCAGATCGCCCACTTTGCCAGTTCCGTCGGTTGTCCGATCGACAGTAGTGTCGTGAATGACGACCAGCTCTCCATCTTTTGTCATTTGCACATCGATTTCAATATAGTCTGCCTTCATTTCAAATCCTTTTTGGAAGGCTTCCATCGTATTCTCAGGCGCATGGCCAGAAGCTCCGCGATGTGCAACGTTCACCATCTCTTGCTGTTGCTGTTTTGATATCGTCTTCGTTGCTTCACCATCTTCAGCAGCAAGTGCTGATCCGGTAAAAGCTGTCATTGCAAGGCTTGCTGCTAAAATCGTCATCATTCGTTTCAAAATATCCACTCCTTATGTATGTGATAACCTAAGTTTAAGCAATGAATATATGCTAACCATTACTAGAACGTTAAGAAGGGTTAATAAATTGTAAATTAAAGGATATATTTTATTTTAAATTCATTAATTTTCTAGCACAC
>NZ_JASDCW010000059.1:0-3880 GCF_030407685.1 Planococcus sp. APC 3906
GCATGTCTTAAGTGGTTCTATTTTTTGTCCGTAGTGGTTCTAAAATTTGTCTCAGGTGGTTCTTTTAGATGGCTATATGCATATGAAAACCAGCCATCCTCAAAACTGAGGATGGCTGGTTTTTATTCCTTCATAATGGAAATCAAATCATAGAAATAATAGCGCCGGTTTCGCTGGCGGTCATTTCCGAAGATCATGTTTTGCTGGACCAGTTCTTTTAAAGCGTTGCGGATGGTCACCGGTGCCAGACCTGTAATCTTTTCCAATTGTTTCACGTCTGCAATCGGCGCTGTGAACATAGCAGTCCAGACTTTTTTTGTGGAAGGCTGCGTCAAGCGATCCACCCCTGTCTGATAAAGCTCCTCTGCTTGATGAAGTTTACTGTACTGATGGTCAGCCATTTTTATGGTTGCATCCAGAAAAAAGCTGATCCAACTCTTCCAATCCGGAGAAGGCTTATCAATTCCTCTCACTCCATTCAGCAAAGCATAATATTTAAACTTCTCACTTTCCAATTCTTCACTTAAGAAGAAGTAAGGAGTTTCTATCAATTTGCTTTGCAACAAGTAGAGAACGATTAAAATCCGGCCTAACCGCCCATTTCCATCTAGGAAAGGGTGGATGGATTCGAATTGGGCATGAATAATCGCCGCCTTGATCAGGGGATGCAAGTCATCCGGCTTTTCTTGTGTATAAGGGTTTCCATTGATAAATAACTCGAGATTGGTCATGTATTGATCCATCAGTTGTGGTTCTGGAGGGATGTAAGCCGCGTCTTTCATTTGGTTGGTTGGACCGATGAAATTTTGGACACGTCGATACGTCCCGGCAGCCCCGGCAGATCCTCGGGCATTTTTCATCAGTGCTTCATGTATTTGCCGGATAAGCCGTTCGCTCAAGGGGTACCCGGTTTGAACCGCCTCTATCCCAATCTCAAGAGCAGTTTGGTAATTTCGGACCTCAATTTTCTCCCAATCTTCTTTATGCTCCAATTGATCCTCCAGCATGTCGTGAAAAGTAACCTGTGTTCCTTCGATTCTGGTGGATTGGACTGATTCCATCAGTGTCAGCAATTCCAGAAAGGATTGGTTCACGACTGAGTAGCGCAGCTTTTCCTTTAATTTCTCTAACTTTGTAGAAGCGGAAACAACTTTTTTATAGAAAAACAGTTCGGTTTCACTATCAAATTCAACCGGCAATAGAGGCAAGGAATAAGGCAGTTTCATCGGATCACCTCCAATTTGATGTGTAAATCATATATATTTATATCTTAACATGTTATATGGAGAGATAACGATATTTTATTAGCGAAAAATATCGTTATTTTCTTAAAATCATAGAAAACGTTCTCCTGTGGCGTAAAATTCACGCCCTATAATCGCGTCCCTGTGTAAGACACAATTGACCTTATTCAGTTAACATGAATAACCAAAAGACCGCCTTCACTGAAATCAAGGGATTTCGAAGGCGGTCTTTGTGTTTACAATCGGCATGCTAACTATTCATAAGTGCGCCGTACACAGGGACGAAATGGGAACAGCTGGAAAGAAGGTCAACCAGCTTCTGCTCAAAGACCAGCGCAATCCTACATCACAGGCGGCTCCATGTCTTCTATGTGCGGATCTTCCTCGGCGTTCTGCTGGTACGTCAGGCAATAGATGCAATAGGCCTGGTTTGTGTTGTCAAACGGCGGCGGCAGCAAGCCCCGCAAGATCTTCCGGTCCAAAAAGGGCGGAGCGAGGAGCGCATCCTCCCAGTAGAGCGGGAACGAACTGTATGGATACTGTTCCAAGCGCTCCACCATCGGCACCTTCGTCTGGATCGGGTTGCGGTGGATGTAAGAGCTGACCACAAGCAGGCCGAGCCGAGAATCGACTTCCTTGGCAAAATAACGCTTCTGGTAGATGCGGCCGATATGGCGGTAGCGCTTGGCATAGGATGCGCTGTACCGCCGGTTGATAAGGCTCATGATCTTATGAAGCGGATCCCGCTCCGCTTTGATCAGCAAGTGGTAATGGTTCGTCATGAAACAATACGCCAGCAGCGTGAACGGATAATCGGCGTGGACATGCAAAAAGGCGCGTTTCAGTTCGAACATGTCCTCTTTCGTCTTGAAAATCGGCTGCCGGTTGTTGCCGCGCATGATGACATGGTAATACGAATTCGGATTGAACTCTCTGCGGCGCGTCAACGCATCACCGCATCAGCGAGCCATGGACATGGGACGCACGAATCTTCCATTTCAGCGCTTCGTCCACCGACGCATCTGATATCGCCTCTTCCCCTGAGACATCGGCAATGGTGCGCGCGAGCCGCAGGATTTTCAACGCGGAGCGGCTGCTGAGCTTTTCCTGTGAGCTGACCAGTTGGATACGCGAGAGCTGCGGAGCACTGAAAAAGACCTTTTCTTCGAAGAGCTTGATCGGCACAATGGCATTCGTATAATTGGCGCCGTAACGGATGCGCTGCCGGTTGCGGGCGTCTGACACCGTTTTGCGAATCGCATCCGAAGGCTCGCCTGTGTCCGTCTCGAACACGCCCTGGTTTTTCATGCCCAGCACAAAGTCGACCCGGTCGATAATCGGACCGGTAATCTTTTGCATATACTTCAAGCGCACTTTGTCGCCGCACGTGCAGTATTTCTCGTGCGAGCCGTAATAGCCGCAGGGGCACGGGTTCGTCGCGGCAATCAAATTGATCGTCGCCGGGAACTGGTCGGACCCTTCGACGCGGTTCACCACCGCAAAGCCGCTCTCGAGCGGCTGCCGCAGCGTATCGATGACGCGCCTCGGAAAATGCCCCAGTTCATCGAGGAATAACACACCGCGATGAGCGAGCGACATTTCGCCGGGTTTCGGAAAACGGCCGCCGCCGATGATCGCCCCTTCGGAAGAAGAATGATGGGGGCTGCGGAACGGTGGGCGCTCCGACAAGGAACGCGCCTGTTTCGCCATTTGGTAGATGCTATAGACTTCCAGCACTTCGTCATGCGTCAAATCCGGCAAAATCGTATGGAACGCATTGGCCAGCAGGCTTTTGCCGCAGCCGGGCGGTCCGCTCATCAATACGTGGTGTCCGCCAGCTGCCGCAAGCAGCAAAGCGCGTTTCGCTTCCGCATGTCCGCGGATGGCCGAAAAGCAGACGTGCGGGACTTTTTCGGTTTCTTCATGGATCGTTTCGAGTGGGAGCAAGGTCAGTTCTTCGTCCAACAGGGAAGGGGTTCCTTTCAGATGGGAGAGCAGAGAAGGCATGTCCGGCATGCGGATCAATTCAACATCCGCAGCTTGCGCAAAGAGGGAAATTTCGATTGGTGGAATGTAAATCCGTTTGAATCCCAGCAGAATCGCCTGGTGGATAGTGGGGATCATGCTGTGGAACGTCGTCAGTTCGCCGTTCAGCGTTAACGCTGCAATGACGCAGGTCTTGTCCGGTATGATAACCGGCTGCTTCGCCATCGCCTGCAATACTGCGAGCAGCATCGCCGCATCATACGAAGTCCCCTGTTTTTTCACATCCGCCGGCGACAAATGGATCGTAATCTTTTTCATGTCAATGTCGGCACCCAGCGCATGCAGGCAATTCAAGATCCGCTCTTTTGATTCCTTGATCGACACATCCGGCAAACCGATGATGACGCATTGTTCCTTATCTTCCCGGACCGTCGCTTCGATCCGGATGACTTGGCCGGCCAGTCCCTTCATGCCGACGCTGTAAATGTAATGGCTTATTGGAATCCCTCTTCTCTCCGAGATAGTGGCGTACAAATTAAGTATAATAGAAAGAAGATTTATTGTCTAAATAATCTGTCATTGTAAAACAGCAAACAAATTTGTTTTTCTTAATTGGGGGAAATAAACATATTCTGTTTAGTGTAATAAGT